>CAZIAG010000041.1:0-14646 GCA_964537375.1 uncultured Roseivirgaceae bacterium | reverse complement strand
CACCGATGGCCAGGATAAAAATAAGGAAAGCCTGCCCGGCGAACCAGGCAAGCTTAGACCGGAAGAGCCCTAATCGTTTATCCCCGCGCATTCTATTTTCTCACAGTGTACCGAGTCACACTTGATCCATCGCGAAGGAAGATCGTGTTGCCGTCGGCGGTGAACTGGGGATTGCCATTGTTCTCCATCTTGCCGATGACTTTACCTTGAGCGAAGTCGAACGCGATGAAATCATCTTCACCGACGGCGATGAAGGTATTCTTTCCTCGCTTGAATATGTACCCAAGGGATCCGGGTGCTTTCCAAAAGATGTCGTCGGTCTTGGTGGAATAGTTCACTTCGCCAGTCGCGCCATTGATAGAAGCTACGCCCTTGTCAAAAAAGAGCAGGAGCGTCTCATAGTCCTCGGACACAACGGCTTCCACCATGGCACCCACTTTCATCGGAGCGAACGGTGTTTTATAAACCACCTCCCCGGTTTTCGGTTCGAGGCATAGGAGGTTTTCACCGGAAGCAACAACTACTTTGTTATTGATCGGATAGATGGTTGAAATCCTTTCTTTGAATTTGTCTCCGAGCTTTGCAGCCAGATCCGTCGTTTTCCAGATCAACTTTCCCGTAGCCGGATCGTAGGCACGCACTTCAAAGTTCCCGTCAAAGCGGTTCTCGTTCTTATAGGTTCCGTCGCCAACTCCCCCTTTGCTGCTCGGTATAAAGATCTGCGTGTTGATCAACCCACCGAACTGTGCCACGAGTACGTTGTCGATGATGACGAGGTTCGGCACACGGTCGTTGGATTTCAGCTTTTCACTTTTCCAAATCAGCTTACCCGTATGACCATTGACTTTCTTGATGGCATTGTCTGTATTCAGGTCGACATAGTACACATCGTCGCCGTCTACCAACGGCCATCCAGCAATACCGAATTCCTGTTTAGCGCGTAGTCCGATGCTGGCATCGCAGTTATCGAACGGGGCGCTCCACAGTTTCTTGCCAGTCTTGAGTTCGAAGACAGTGATCTCCTTCGCCATCACAAATATCAGGTCCCCTTGGATATCCATTTTTACATAGGGCGCATTGTTCCAAAGCTGGCGCACGGCCTTACCTTTAAACGTTTGTTTCCATTCAACATCACCTGAGGCCTCAAGCGTGAAATCCGTATCGAAGCTGTATTTCGCCATCTCCCCGACCAGGTAGATGGTTGTTTTGTCCACTTGTTTGCGGATTGCTATGCGGCCTTCAGACGGAAATTCGCCCATCGGATACTGCCACTCAAAGGCATCTTCATCCACCACCTCGCCAGTCACGATGTTGACATAAAGGACCTCGGTATCCGTAACTTCCTCACCTTCTATGGTCACCCTGGCGTATTCCGAATTCCCAATTGACTCGATGCTAACGTGCTCAGAAAGTTTCGCCTTGGAATATGCTTTTGATTCCCATGCCACTTTTCCTGTACGAATATCCAGCCCGGTAATCTTCTTCGTGCCATCGTTGAAGAACATCATTTTGCCCCTGGCGGTGATGTCGCCGAAGCAATGAGCAAAGTGATAGTTGCGATCAGCGTCAAGGCCGGCGTACTGGTCAGCGCGCCACAGTTCTTTGCCGGTTTTCAGGTCGACGACAACCTTTTCTCCAACCGACTTCTTTTCGTCAGGGTTGAAGAACAGCACAACGCCTTCACCGGAATTGTAAATCGCCCGGTTGAGCGCTTTGACTTTGAGGTCATTCTTGAAACTCAGTTTCCAGAGTGGTTCGCCGGTCTTGCCGTCGAGGACTTCAACCTGGTCGTCAGCGCGACCGAGTACAAAGGTGCCATCGTCATCGTAATACCAACGGTCAATTTTGAAACTGAACTTGGTTTTCCATTCGATCGGAAACTCCTGCGCCATGACGGCACCCGCGGTCAGCAGCGCGATTCCGAATAAGATTGACTTTTTCATCTTCGTGGGTTTGATTATGCGTTTAATTGCAAGTCAAACGTACGAGGTTGGGCAGCTGGGCGAAATGTGAAAAGAGTAGTAAAAATTGGTCACCAGTCTGCCACCACCAGGGTTGGGAAAGTCAAGACTTGTCTGAATATAAAGAGCGGATTTGTTTGCTCGGCCAGTTCAAAGACCCGGCGTCACACCACGCCCCTATAAGGCAGACGACGCTAAGCCTCAACGCAAAAAAGCACGCTGGAGCGGGAGAATCGATTACCTTCACACCAACCCCGCATTCCTCAGCGCTTCCTTCCTGTTGCGCGCGTGAAGTTTTTCGTAGATGTTTCGGATGTGGGTGCGTACGGTTTCGACGGAAATGAAGAGCTTGTCGGCAATATCCTGGTAACGAAAACCCTGGGCGAGCCAGTGAAGCACGTCCTGCTCGCGGGCAGAGAGAGAATCCAGTGCAGCATTCCGTTCATCCTTTTGGAACGCGGTGACTACCATACGCGCAATCTGACTGCTCATCGGACTCCCCCCGCGTTTCAAGTCATTGAGTGACTCCAACAGTTTCGCTGCCGGCGTGGTCTTCAATACATATCCGGATGCCCCCGCCCGCAAGGCGCGGAAGACACGGTCGGAGTCATCGTATGAGCTCAACACCATGATCTGCACATCGGGATAACGAGGTTTGAACCACGCGATAAAATCGATGCCCGTCTTACCCGGTAGTTCAATATCGGTCAACACTATGTCTACCGTTGGTGCACCCTCCGCTGAGAACAATTCAATGGCCTCTTCGGTCGAACCGATTGTCTGAACGACGTTGAACTCCCCCGACCCGCCAACCAGGGCTGACAAATAGCTCCGGACTTTCTCGTCGTCCTCGACAATCGCAACTTTGATCATAGATTCAAAAATAGTCTTTTTTGAGCGTTTGAGTGAATGTGATAAAAGTAGTAATGTCTGGACACCAAACCACCGTTCACCCGGTCGTCAGCCGCCAAGGGGAGAGGCCTGAACGAACAAATTAATCTGCCTGACAGAGAAGGGGCCTGAATCGGAGGGGTTCTGTTGAACGCGAAGTCGCCAAGGGACCGCATCTAAACTTCTATATTCTGATTCGCTTCCCGCGCGATCAATTCCGATTGCTCAGCACCTAATGGCAGCGTGTACCTCACCGATGTTCCACTCGCCCAACTGGTAATCTCAAATGTTCCATTGATCTCCTCCATACGGCTGCGCATGTTACTTAGTCCGTTCGCAGAACGCCGTATGTTGTCGATATCGAAGCCGCGTCCATTATCACACACTTCAAACGCCAATGAGGTTCCTTCCACCCTGACGACCAGCTTCACCGCCGACGCACGGGCATGTTTCAACGCGTTGTTGAGCGTCTCCTTGGTCACGAGAAACAGGTTTCGCCGTTGAATATTGTTCAGTCGCACCTCGGGGATGTTGTCGGCAACCTGCAGGGCGTATTCAACCTCAAACGGTTCAAAATACTTGTTGGTTTGTTCACGCAGGTATGCGATAAGATTGCTCAGGCTTTCGTTGTGAGGATTCAATGCCCAAATGATCTCACTCATGTTCTGTATAAGTGCCCTCGCGGTATCCGTGATGGTATGGATCTCCTTTTTGATTTCGTTCGGTGCCTGTGAGCGAACGGCGATCACCTCGCTGAGCATGGCAATATGCGTCAGTCCGCTGCCGATCTCGTCGTGCATGTCTTTGGAGATATTCAACCGTTGCTCGTATATCGATTTCATCACGGCTTGTTCCTTCTCCCTGGTCAACGTCTCAAGCCTGGCCTTTTGGATCAGCCTCATCCGCCAATACACGAAATAGACGACTATGATGATCAACGCGACAACTGAAATAACGAGGATAAGCTGTGTGTTCCGCTTGGCAATCAGCTGTTGCTGTTCGGCGATAGCCAGTTGCTGGTTCGCGGTCTCGGCATTAAGCAATGCAATCTGTCTCTCCTTTAACGCCGACTCGTATTTTTGTTCCATCTCATACAACTTTTGGAACTTCTCCGCGGAGAGTATACTATCGCGAAGGACTCGGGCTTCCTTGAGAAAATGCAATGACTTCTGATAATCGCGAAGGCCTTCCCAGCTCGTTGACAGACCCTCATAGGCTTCAGCCATCCGTGCCATAGACCGAATTCTCGAGGCAATGTCGTAACCCTTCGAAAAGTGCATGATCGCTTCGCGGTAGCGCTTCATTCCCAGGTAACAATCCCCGATGCTGTTGTTAGAGTTGGCGATGCCGTCCTGGTTGCCGATCTCCGTGTTTGTTTTCAGGGCGGCCTGGTGGAACGACAGAGACTTGTCATAGTCGCCAAGCAACTGGTACACAACGCCCAGGTTGTTCTGGAGCACAGCAACTCCGTAAGGGCTCTTCAGGGCGGTAAAGATCTCCAACGCCTGTTCGTAGACGGGTATCGCCTTTGCAGGTTCTCCCTTGTTCTTGTAGATCAGTCCTATATTATTGAGTGTGCCCCCGAGTCCTCCCCGGTTGTCGAGGTTCTCAAACCCCTGCCGTGCCTTCTCATAATATTCGAGAGCCTTGTCGAAATCATTCGTGTAGTCGTGCACCATGCCTATGTTGTGATGGGCATTCGTAATCAGTTGTTCATCCCCCAGTTCCTGACCCAGGCGCAGCACCTCAAAGAAATTCTCAAGCGCCTTCGGGTAGTTATACATCGTAACCTGAACATTCCCGATGCTGTTGAGACTCGAAGCCTGACCGCGAACAGAGTGCAGCTTCTTCCGGATGTCGTATGCTGCGTAATAATTCTCCAGTGCCTTCGTGTTTTCACTCAGGTATTCCCACGCATTGCCGCATTGTTCATATACGTCAGCGATACGGGACGAGTCACCCAATGAAGTAAACAGGTCAAGGGATTTCTCCAGGCACACCAGTGCGCTGTCGTAACGGCCGAGATCGGAGTGTAGCGACCCGATGATAAGGAGCGCTTTTGCCCGCGTACTATCGTGAGCGGCATTGCCGTAGGCTTGCAGCGCAATGGTGAACGCTTCTTCCGGAGCTGTGCTTCTCAGGCTTTTTGCCGAATCGAGGAGATCGGTAACCTGCGCCGATGCACCACGGACCAGACAGAACACCGCGACGATGATAACAACACGACGACACCAAAACGCCGCGCAGGCATGTTCAGCGGTTAGCATGTGAGGTTTAGATTAAGGCCAACTGCAAGATAGTGATTTTTGTTCAGGTTCAGGTTACGGCTGCGCCTGCATTTCAACTCCAGGAACGGGGATTCAATACGGACTAAATTGAGAGTGGGCTACCCGGGCCAAACGCAGTCAGGAACTACGGGTGTATAGTTCAAGGGTTCATAACAAAGGGACTACCGGCCGTGACCGATAATCCCCGTGATCATTAACCCACCCATTACTATTTGACGACGACAGCTTCCGATTCCTTAAACGCGTCCGAGCCGGACTTGCACCTGTGGTAATTCGGGTCGTCGGAAAGGATATCATCCACACAGGTCGAAAAAACAGAGGTGCGATGCTCCATGTCGTCTCCGGCTACTGTATAAAAGAAGCCTTCCTGCCTCAGGTAGCGCTTCGAACCATCGGGGAAAGACATATTTACAGGAATTGTTTCCGGTAAAGTATAGACTTCTTTATACGTGTTGTAGAATTTGTAACTCTTCGTCACCTTCGATTCACCATCCAGGGTGCGATAACCGAAAACCATCAGGTATCCGAGGCATGTAGGGTCGTTACAAAAGATCCTATCTTCAAAGTTGATTTTGAACTGCACCTGAAAATGTGCCACATCGCCTTCCTGTTTTACCTGTTTGTACCGCACCTGAAGTGCTTTGTCACTTTGTAAAAAGAGCCAGTTGCTATAGCCGTCGTTGCCATCGCCTATGGGTGTCTGGCACCATGCATCGAAAGACAAGAGCAGTACTGCACTCACAAATAAGAGTTTAGTTTTCATATACCAAAAGTTTGTCTATTTGTTTCGACTCGTACAGCGTCGTTCATTGCGATAGACAACGGAGCCTATGCGCAAAGAGTAATGTAATCGTCACTCCATCGAAATTAGAGTAAGCAGGGAGCGGCATCAATACCATATTTTCGGTATTTCGCCATCATTATGAAATGATTCGCAAAAAAGAGCGTTATTAACGCAAGGCCGGGTGTGGATTTGTTTGTAGAATGCCGTCTCAACGCGTAAAACAATTCAAATCCGCCCCGTGTAGCAAGAAATTATTTGAGGATTAAACGCCGTGGCTGCGTCAATGCGGGAAAGCACATGAGAAATAAAATATGTCGCTCACTCAATTCCTCTTCACTACGTCAATCACCTTTCCCCCAAGCTCTTCCAAATCGGCGCCAGAAAGTTCCAGCGTCCGGTCGATTCCTTCACAACGTTGCCGCAATCTGAGCGTGATCTTTTCGCCTTGTCTCTCGTACCGACCCACAAGCTGGCACCCATCGGGATATTGCCTCACCGGGACAAAAATAAGCGGTGCATCCGCGCCACGCGCTGCCGTTTCATTCAGCATCTGGTCAACCTTCGCACCCAGGCCAAGAATGTCGGCCATTTCATCTTCATCCTGGAAGTTGGATTGAATATACACCGGCCTGATCTTCGAGATCGGCACCTTCTTTTTTTCATTGGCGGTAAGTTGTCCAATGTCGAAGCTCTGCGCACCACTCGGACTAAACACCATCGGCCTTTGAATGCCTCCAATGCCCTCCGCCAATGTGGGGACACGATCCTGCGCATATTGGAACAACCGGTATACATCAACAAATTCTTCCTCTCTCAACGCAGCACCGCGGATACCTTCCAACAAACTGTAGGTGAGTACACCCTGTCCATATTTACTCGCCTCGTAGCTAACCGCATCGGCCGTGCAGCCTGTGATAATATGCAAGCCGACCCTGTCTTTCATCCTGTCCAACGCGCGAAGAGTACTGGACGGAACATCCCTTTTGGCAATGAGGTTATCGACTACCTTCCCCGATGCACAGGCGTCAATTATCAACACCTGTTTCGATACCGCGTTATCTTTCAGCAATTCGACCAGTTCATTGCTCGACAACGTCGTCTGCTCACGAATAGCCGGGTCAGCATAAGCGTCAGGATTCATGGTGTAGGCATCCTGGGTGAGGTAGTGAAAATCACCTTCCGCACCTCCGATGCTTATTCCGTGACCGGATAAATAGACGACGATCACATCCATCGGATGAGCCACACTGGCGATTTTTTCAAACACCTTGATAATGTTTGCTTTTGTCGGCCATTGCTCCCTGGGCTGAAGCGTCGTCAGGTTATACAGGTAACTCTTGTCCGTACCGAACAATTTCGACGCGCCGAGACTTAAGGCCTTGCCCATGTCTTCAGCATCTTTGGCCGCGTAGGTAAGGTCGATCTCCTTGCCGCCGGCGTAGTCGGAAACACCACAGGTCACAATATGCGCCGACGGCTTAAACTGTTTCTGCTGGCCCTTGTTATACGACACGATCTCTCCACGACTTTCCACCCAGTGATCCTTGTTCCACGCCTTTACCGCAATGAGGTTTTCACCCTCGACGAGATTCTTATGATTCGCGACATAATACCGAATCAACATTCTCTCGGCATCGGGGTTCGCATCCTCTTCTCTCGCGTCCCTGGTCACTTCCTTTCCCTGTATGTAGATGGTAATCTCACCGATACCTCCACCGCGGTTAATCAGTTCGATCGGCAAATAACCTTTATCGTCAACCTTACCGACGCGAACCTCCGGCGGCAATGCAATGGAACGCATCCCGGTGACATCACGCAAGCTTTCACCAGTAATGATCTTCTTCCAGAGTCCCGGCTCATAGTAGCGTTCCTTCAACTGGCTGAACTCGATAACATCAAACCCCTGGACAAAATAGAGTTTATCCATTGCACCCGGCGATGCGTCAAACAGACCAGAAGGCGATGTCATCACCCAGTCCGCAGAATCCACTCGGATCCACGTCAGCATCTCATCACCGGTGTTGAGGTTGTGGATAGACAACTTTGAATTCTGTTCGCTGATCATGGTTGTCCACGACGGATCAATCGTCATGATCGCCCCGTCTACATTCAGCGTTCGCAGTTCCTTGCCAGTCGCTGTATCCCAGAGCTTTGCCGTTCCCCCTACCGTGATGATTTGTTTGCCGTCTGGACTGTAACGAAGGCCGGTGACGTCTTGCGTGTGGCCCTGGAGTGACTTGTGTAATTTCCCGGAGGAAATATCCCAAATGTGCGCGAGGTTGTCGTTGTTTCCCCCGGTAGCAATGTATCGGCCGTCCGGACTGAAATCAAAACGGCGGCCCCGCAGCCAATAAAGCGCCTCTCCGGTTGAAGCATCGCAGACAGCAATCACACCGGCCAGGTATTCAGTCGCGACGACGTACTTCCCATTCGGACCAAAGCGCGCGGCAGAACTCAGCATTAGTTGCGCGACGTCGAGATCTCGTAGCGCCTCACCGGAAACCGCGTCCCAAATTGTCGCATAGTTATTTGACGTAGTGACGATGAACTTTCCATCGGCACTATAGCGCGCGGCCTTTCCTCGCAGCGTATGGAGCTCTTTTCCGGAAGTCCAATCCCAAACCTTGATCACCCCCTCAGCGGAAGTGGTGACGACCTGCCTGCCATCAGGACTAAAACCCACAGACCATATCGAAGGATGATCCAGCGTTCCAACCATTTCCCCGGACGACGCGTTCCAGATAATGGCGCGACCGGTGGAACTCGTCACAATGATCTTCGAATCCGGGCTGTATTCACCGGATGCTCCTTCGAGTGAATGCACCATTCTGCCCGTGAGTGCGTCCCAAACCTTCGTTGTGTTGTAATCTGAAGAAGACGACATGATGAAGTTGCCGTCGGGACTATACACAGTTGAAGTAATGCCGGGAGAACGGCCCACCAGCGACTGGAGTGGTTTGCCGGTGGATATCTCGCGTATCGTCGCTTTGTTGTCATCGTACGCAACGACTACCATCGATTGACCGTCCGGACTCTGCCGCACATGCGCGAGATTCTCCCGTACCGCATAAAGCAATTTACCGGAAGTCGCATCCCAGACTCTTGTCGTATCGTCAAGGGTGATCGAGATGATGAACTTGCCATCAGCCGAGTAATTCGCTAACCTGAATGCACCTTCCCGGGGCGCAGGTCCGCCCGTGAGTGTATGAAGCACCTTTCCGGTCGAAACCTCCCATACCAACGCCTTGTTCCCTTCATAAGAATAGGTAAGGAGTTGATTTCCATCCGGACTGAATTGCGCGCCCCTGATCATGTCCCGGTGCCCGATGAGCAGGTGAACCTGCTTGCCGGTTGATACATCCCATAGCCTGCCCGTCCGGTCTCCGGCAGAAGAGGTGAACAAAAGCTTTCCGTCGGGACTGAACACTGTCGAAGATATATAGGCAGCGTCCCGGTATCCTTTCAAAACGTGAAGCAATTTGCCCGAGGAAAGTTCCCAGATCTTCGCTGTGTTGTCTTCGTCGGCGAAGGTAACGAGATACTTTCCGTCCACGCTGCATTGGAACGATTCAATAACGCCGTCATGCTCCAGCGAATAGAGCAACTTACCCGACGATGTTTCCCAAACTTTCACGGAGTTGTCGCGATATGCGCTTGACAGGATCAACGTGCCGTCAGGGCTAAACAAAGTCGAACGCGTATGATCCGGTCCCTCCATCGTATGGAGAAGCGCCCCCGTCGAAGCGTCCCACAACTTTATTCCGTTTTCACTCCAGGATCTCGTGAGGATGTACTTGCCGGTCGGACTGTATTCTGCAACGACGTCTTTGTCATGTCCACTCAATGTGTGCACCGACTTACCCGACGACAGGTCCCAAACCGTGGCCACGTTACCCGCGGCGGAAATCACCTGTTTACCGTCGGGACTGTACCGGGCGGATGAAACGTGTGACTCATGGCCGGTCAACGAATGAATAAGCTTGCCCGTCGATGCTTCCCAAATCAACACGGCCTTATCGAACCGCGCCGTGGTCATGATGTATTTTCCGTCCGGACTGTACTGAACGGTGCTAATTGAACTGGTGTGTCCAAACGGTAGCACCAATCGCGGTTGTTGTGCGCCTCCATAAAAAGGGACACCCAGGTACAGCCATGCGAAGGCTAAGAGAGCATGTCTTTTGGTCATAGCCGCAAGATTTTGTGGAGAAGCTATTTTTCCTTCAGCCCGTACAGCAACGCTGATTCGGCAAAGTTGAGCGCGCCGTCTTCAATCGCCTCCACCAGTGTGTTCAGTTCGGGATCGTTCGCAAGCAGCAGAATTCTCTTCCAATCGTTCCATTCAAAGGATATGCTCCGGTGGATTCCGCGTTGCAGATCTTCTTCTGTCGCGTAATCAATTCCCACGACAAGAGGCACAAAATAATCCGGGTCGACGGCCTTGTCCCTGCTAAAACTTTTTTCATAAACGACGGCAATGCCCACCAGTTTGTCCGGCAGCGAAAGCTCGTACACTCCTTCGCCACGGTCCCGGGAAAGGGAAAAATTCTCGTCCAGCGGATACTGTTCCAATAAGGTAAGCTTCCCCCATCGGTGATTGTCTGAAAAGAATGAGCGATACTTATCCCTATTCACGTCTTTGATCGTCCCCGAAAAATAGGCTTTCTCAATTTCCGTCCAGGCCTTGGCGATCGCAGAAGCAACGTGGTCCGTACCGGGAGAATTCAAATACAGCCTGTATTCCTCGAAGAATGAATACGCTGTCTTTCCCGCATTCGAGGGAATGGGAGATGCAGGCAATGGTGTCAGCGAGTCAGAGGGTGGCGAAAAAACCGCAAGACTGTCAGAAACAAAGTTGTTCCAATCTGAAAGCAACAAAGCATAAGAGGTAATGGCAGGTATGGAACGTTGTTCCGTCTTCAACAAATCTTCCACTTGTTTCGGTGAAATTACGAGGAACGGCGTGAACGTTCTGAAACCAAACGCATCGAAGTCCATCCTGCTCAACCGCACTTCACGCGTAGTCAGGTCCTGCAGAATCGACCACGGACTGTCCCACTCGATGGCCGACGTAGCATCGGCCAGCCACGCCGTGTATAGGTCGGCGTTGATGATATTCTTCTTCGAGACCTTTGTCACCTTACGCTGGATACTCCCCCTGAGTGCGTCGATGAGTTCCCCACGCGCAGAGAAGGAAAATTCGAACAGGGAATTATTCAAATATCCATAGGGAAATACAGTCGGTACGGGAGATGGAATCTTATTCAAATATTCCATCACATCACGGTAGTAGAAATGGCATAGCGATCGCGGCATACCGTGCAATGGATCTTCGGCACAAACAGTCACCATCTCCGGGATCCAGGTCGTATCCGAGCCGCTGACTGAATAATTAAACAACACCGTGACGTCATGGCATTCGGACCACGAAATAAAATCAAGGCCGAGGATAATCTCCTGCCAGTTTTCGGAATCCACTTCGGGGCTGGGATTGTAAGCGGGAACGTCTTGCAACACCCTGTACACCCGTTTGTCGTAAGTCACCATTTCGTCTGTGTAGTATTCCCGGTCGTGAGACCATGGTTCGGGGAGGAACGGTTGCGAGACGAGCATCTTTGTGTCCAGGAATTCAAACTTCGACAGTGTATCTTTCTCGGCAGGGAAAAAACGAACGCGTGAGAGCGGCATCCTGATGTCGGCCAAACGCCAGGCGGTTGTGTCAGCCGGGCTCTTCGAGGAGTATTCGTCGATGGCGACGTAAACGTTTCCCGCAAAGGTCACGAGCTCTCCGCTGAAGTACTCCTGTGAACTATCCCATTCCGGCGGGAGTTCGTCAGGCATGATCCATTTGGTCACGGAGTCGCCCACAGCGAATCGGTAGCCCTTGAGTTTACCGTCGAGGTAGCCGCTGAGAAGTACTTCTCCAAGACTATTGGTCTGAGTGCGACGGGCAATTTCACCTGCATCCGAGTCGGGATAAAAGATCCTGGTAAGGTGCCTGTCCTGCGATAGGGCTGGGACGCAAATTACCAGGAGCAAGAAAGATACGAATCGTGGGATTTTCAAGTTCGAAGGGGTTACGTGAGGTTCTGGGATTAGAGTAAATATCAGAAAATAAAGAGGGAATGAAAAGAGAAATGTGTTCGTGTTGTTGACCCGCCTCTACTCAGGAGGAGACGAGCAAGGTCCGATGTCCCGATAGCGACAGATCGTTTCGGGGACGGGACATCGGACAATCCGGACCCGCTATTTATGTTCCTCCGGCAAACTGACTTCCGCTTTCACCACGTGCTTTCTGCCGAGATGCATCACGGCCGGAGTCACAAACGACACAACACCAACGAGCATCATCATTCCCCCCGATATCAAAAATGCGTTCGTCACACCAATGACTTCAGAAATAAAACCGGTAAACACCAGTCCGACCATACTGGGAAGCAACGCCATACTGAAGTAGAGTGAGAACACGCGGCCCAGCATTTCCGGCGCCACTTCTTCCTGTATGATCGTCATGAACGCCGCGGAGAAGATCGACATCGAAATTCCTCCGATGGTGGTGACGACCACGAAACCGATAAACCAGGAGGAAGGAAACCATCCCGACAACACGAAGGTCAAGCCCAGCGCAAGGTGCATTGTGTTGACCATGATCACCTTCGAAAGGTCTACACGCATCACCCCCAGCAGGGAACCACCCACCAGCATGCCGATTCCCCATACTATTTCGATGACGCTCATCTCCCACTTTCCGCCGGCGTAATGTCCTGTGGTCAGCAAGGGAAAGAGAACCGCAACGGGCATTATAAAGAACGTCGCGATCATAGCGTATAAAAACAAGAAGCCCAGTCCGCGGTTCGAGCGAATTGCACTAAATCCTTCCTTCAACTCCATGAGCACCGTCGTTATGGAAGAATTGGCCTTCGCTTCCAACCGCGGTATATGAACAAACAACAGGGATACGATGGCAGCTCCAGCACCGATCACGTCCAGGTAAAGCACATTCGCCACGGAAAAGTACGTGATCGCCAATGCACCCAGTGCCGGTCCAGCGATGCTGCTCACCGACTGTATCATCTGGTTAATGCCCGAAACACGGAGAAGCTCAGACTCAGGAACAATCAGCGGAGCCACGGCCTGGATCGCCGGCGTGTGGAACGCACTGCCGATGGAACGACAGGCGAGCAGAAAGTAAAACCAAAAAAGGCCTGCTCCCTCGTTTCTCAACGCAAAAGTCATAGCGAATGCACAAATGGCAATAAATGCGTCCGAGAAGATCATCACTTTCTTGCGGTCCCATCGATCGATAAATACACCGACAAAAGGACCAATCAATGCCTGCGGCAACATCCCCGCTATGGCTGCGAGGGCCAAAACTTCGGCCGACTGGTACTTGAGGCTAAGCCAAATAATGACGGCGAAGTTGACGGCAAAACTCGTCAGCATCGATATAAATTGACCACCCCAAATGAAGAGGTAGGTACGGAACCATTTCTGATTTTTCACAATAGATTTTTTTGGATAAAGAATATACAACAACATGAAGAGCAACCATCACGGTTGTCTTTGCATAAAAAGGCGACCGCCCTCAGGTCAGGCGACCCATGGTCGAACTACGCAGGTTGTATATTGGGAAGGCTTCATAATGGACACAAAGGTAGAAACAGGAGTTGAGTTTTAAAAGAGGGGATTGAACTGTTCTGTGAACTCATTCAAAGAGAATGGTCGAGTTCCAGGGTTCCGAGTTTCTTTGTTTTCGGGTGAGCGGTTGGTCAATGCCGGTAATTGGATGGTCACGTGTTAAATACGAAACTTTGATATCTTTGCCGAAATTTTTGTCATGTCCGAATCAATACAATGCCCCAAGTGTCAGTCGCCCTACGGGTATCCCACCGGCACTTCGATGATGTGCCCGGAATGTGGTCACGAATGGAATCCCGAAGAGTTAACCGAACAGACAGCTGCCGAAGAGAGTGATGTCCTCGTCGTGAAAGACGCCAACGGAAACGTATTGCAGGATGGCGACACCGTTGTACTGATCAAGGACCTTCCGGTGAAGGGAGCATCCAAACCGATCAAGGCCGGTACCAAAGTAAAGAATATCCGTCTCACCGAGGGCGATCACAACATCGACTGCAAGGTGGAAGGCTTCGGTGCGATGGCGCTGAAGTCGATCTATGTCAGGAAGGCCTAGCATTGGCGAGTCGACATTCTACCGCCTTTGGGAACTCGTTCGAAGAGAATATTCAAGTTTCCATTCCCGGGTCCCGGGTTTCATGTTGCGGAATGTGGATGCACCGATTGGGACGACTACGGGTGGGACGGTGCACGATAGACCATCGACGGCCCGGGGAAGATTTAAGATCCCCTCAAAACCGATACACGGCGGCGTTGATATTCATGCCTGCACCGACGGAGGCGAGGACAACGTTGTCGCCGGGATGAATCGTGTGACCGGACAACTTTCCTTTCAAAATCAAATCCAGCATGGTGGGAACTGTCGCGACGGAACTGTTGTCGAGCCATTGGATAGTCATGGGCATCAGTGTGGACGGAACAGACTTGATATTGAATAATTGAGCGACACGCTCCAGTATTGCCTTATCCATCTTTTCGTTTGCCTGATGAATCAGCACTTTCGCGATATCCTTCAGGTGCAACTTCGCGCTCTCTATCACTTCCTTCACCAGCATAGGCACGTGCGTCAAAGCGAATTCATACACCTTGC
>CAZIAG010000040.1:291-14658 GCA_964537375.1 uncultured Roseivirgaceae bacterium | reverse complement strand
CCGGAGGTAAATAAAACCCTCCGGATGGAGCTTACCGGTTTCGGGGTCGCGCTTTTGTTTCAGTGTGTAGGTTAGGGCCATTGGGTCACGTATTGGGTCACAGATGCGGCGGTTTGTGGTTGTCTATGGTTGTTTAGACATTGCCAATTTAGGCCAAAAACGCGGTTTTTGCTACTGTCTGCCCCATATAATTCGATTCCCCTACGGAGTACTTGGTTAGCCCTTTTCGTTTCGCGGAAAGGGCTTTCTTTTGCTTGTCTGCTTTTGGATTGGCTACTGCATGTGGCGCAATCGGTTGCTCTCGCTTTTCGTTTCTAGTTTCGACTTATTGGAACCCGCTCAATACAACCTGCCCTTTTTCTTTTTCCCCTTCTTCTTCATCTCCTGGAACGGGTTCTTCTTCGGAATGAACTTTTTGGCGGGTTTGGTGTGGGCCTCTCGCTTGGCGTCGATCTCCACAAAGCGTGAAATCCCAATGTTTACGGTGGCGAAAATGTCGCGCCGTTTTCCGGGTGTGTCATAGATGGATTCGTAGGCATCAATCCGGGCGAGGTAGTCGCTGGAACGGTTGTCAAACAATCCATAATTGATCCTTACGTCGAGGGAGATTCTCCACTCATCTGAAAGGTCCCAATCCGATCGGAATCCACCGGAAAAAGTGACTTGTATCGGGTTGTAATCATCCCTGTCCGCAATCACGAGGCTCGATGTCTCGGGGGCGAGTACTCCATCGTACTCGACCATGTAGTCCGATGGAAGCGATGGGTAAGACTGAAGGGGGAATCGATACTTCGCATAATTGTGCGTGATCGTCTCCTTGCCATCAACCAGAAAACCCACGCCAACTCCACCGGCAAGACTGACTCTGAAAAAGGCCATGTCTATAGCGTGGAACTTCAATGCAAAAGGAATAGTAGCGTATCGAAGATTGACTTTTCGTGTTCCTTCGTGCCCACCGACCGTATTGATAATATGATAGTTTTGTCCGATGTTGATGATTCCCGGCGTGAACACAAATCCCCATGTCACGAAGTCGATGCCGTAATTTATGCCAATCGGGGCCAGCTTAACATCATAACGTTCCTGAAACCGGGCATCGTTGAAAATGCCCTCATCCCAAGTGTACGTCGACGTAATCCCAGAAAAAATTCCAAGCGAGATCTGATGCGGCGGCTGGGCATGAGAAACCGTTTCAATCCACAGGAAAAGAATCAGCAGTAGGTACCTTACCATGAAAGGCCAAGTGGGATTGTGAACAATACCGAAACATCTATGCAGAAACGCCAAGTAACGAAAAAAATTGCATACGGCAAATGCTGGGGCAGCCCTTTACCTGGAACCGAGGGGTAATGGGGACAACTGAATGAAACACTAAATCTAATGGGTCATCCGCGTGAGAGAACGTCAGGCAAGGTTGTGATAGACGTTCTGCACGTCGTCGTCACCTTCCAAAGCGTCGATTAATTTGAGTACTTCATCCTGCTCAGCTTCGGAGAGGTCCTTCGTTACATTTGGGATGTATTGGAGTTCCGCGCTCTTGGCTTCAAGTTCACGGGATTCGAGGAACTTTTGCATCGGTCCGAACTCGGCGAATTTCGTGTAGATGACGATCTCGTCTTCATTGCGTTCGATGTCTTCAGCACCTGCGTCTATGAGATCCAGTTCGAGTTCGTCGAGGTTCAGTCTGTCGGCGTCGAACTTGAAAACCCCCTTTCGTTCAAACATGAACAATACGGATCCGGAGTTCCCCATGCTTCCACCATTTTTCGAGAAATGGAGTCTGATGTTGGCTACCGTTCGTGTCGGATTGTCTGTCGCACATTCGACAACCACGGGAACCCCGTGAGGAGCGTAACCTTCGTACACCACTTCCTGGTAGTCTTTTTCTTCGCGGGATGACGCGCGTTTGATCGCTGCTTCAACCCGGTCTTTTGGCATATTCGCTCCCTTGGCATTTTGAATCGCCATGCGAAGCTTTGGGTTGTATTCGGGATTGGGGCCTCCTTGCCTTACGGCGATGGAAATTTCCTTTCCAATTCTGGTGAAAGTCTTGGCCATGCGGTCGAACCGCGCAAACATCTTGTGCTTTCGTTTTTCAAATATGCGACCCATAGTGCGGAAAGTTACGTCGCAAAATAATATCCGCAGGCAGAAGCTCAAAATTGCCCGTGCGAAATCCTTGTTATCTTGAACTTTCCGTTGTTACCCGGGCACGTTCCGCCTTTTCCCAAACCACGGATTGTTGACCATTGAGGTAACGTACAAGACCGGCGTATACAGACAAATTCATAATAACGAAGTAGTAGGGTACGAAGAATCCGCGGACCGGCAGCCTGCGGTTGCGAAACACGTGTCCGATGGCGGCGAGAGAATAGAAGACTGTTTGACTGATGAATGCCAATAGATAAAACCCGCCTGTTGACCAGGCCAGCCATGCATTTGTCAGGAAGATGACAGGCAGGAAAAACGGCGCAAGGGTCCAACGAAGAACCCGATGCGAAACATACTGGAACGTCAATACACCGTGTCGAAAAGGATTGAGGAGCTGCTGAAGCAAAACCATTGCCTGGAATCCACCAGCGCAGATCCGCACTTTTCTTTTCCATTCTTCATCTACCGATATCGAAGCTGACTCCGTTGCAACAGCACCGGGTTCGTAGATGAAACGATATCCCAGCGAAGCAACCCTCAGCGACAGCACAAAATCTTCGATAATGGTGTGCGCTTGTGGCGGATGATAGAGCGCGGTACGGATCGAGAACAATTCACCCGCGGCGCCAACCACCGAGTACACGTCTGAGTCTTTTTGCTTGAGGTACGACTCGTACTTCCAGTACAAACCTTCTCCGGAGGCGGAGGCCTCGTCGCGCTCATTCTTAACAATCCTCTTCTCCCCGGCGACACCACCAACCATGGGATCCTGGTAATGTCTGACGATACGCTTTACCGACTCGCGATTCAACAGTGTATTTGCGTCGGAAAAGATTACGATCGGTGAGGCCACATGTTTCATCACCCTGTTTACCGCATGGATTTTCCCCCGCCTTGCAGGTTCATGAAACAGCCTTACGGCACGAAATTTTTTTACGAGATCAGGCGTGCGATCGGTCGATCCATCCGTAACGACGAAGATGACAAGTTTATTTGAGGGGTAGTCAAGAGTTAACGTGTTGCGAATCTTGTCTTCAATAAAAGCCTCTTCGTTGTAAGCCGCGACAACAAGGGTGACATGAGGTAGTTGTCCTTCGTCGGGAATAGCGGCCGCTTTCGGCCTGTGTCGAACCCTGGCGAGTACAGTGATGACGATGGCATAGCCGACGTATGTGTAGAAAACCACAAAGAGACCAACCCAGAATAAAAGACTTGTGTACGACGTCATTATGAGTTGGGTTTTTGGTTGTAGAGAAACAGTAACATCGAAGTCCGCGGGTTTTGTGTGAAAGATATATGTCTTAGTTCGGTTGCGGGGCGAGGGCTTGAGCGGTTATCACTACCGGTTCTTTTTCTTGTATGGTTAACAATTTTGTGCCACCGGCCGTCGTCGTCGGAATGGTTGGCAACCCGGCAAATCGTGCTTCCCGTTACCGACAAAGAGCCCGCAACGAACGACGGCCTCGGGACCACTTCCGAGGATAATCCCCTTGCGTCGTCGACACGCACAGGAACGAAGGGATTATCGGCGAAGTCCGGAAGGGGTGTGATTGCAAGGCAGACCATGGCAGTACAACGCACCAACAACATTCCGACAATCATCGGTCAGGATCCCAATCCCCTGATCACCGAGGAGGACAATCCCATCGCCTTGACGTTGGAGAACCTTCTGGTTACTGATGAGGATACAGTATACCCGGAGGGTTTCACGTTCAGCATCGCGGAAGGCGAGAACTATAGCGTGACGGGAAGCTCGATTGTCCCCGCAAAGGATTTTACTGGTGCTATTACAGCGGCCGTCACGGTCAGCGACGGAGAGAATACAAGCGATCCTTATGCGTTGGCGCTGTCGGTCGTGGCCGTTAATGATGCGCCCGTCATCACGGGACAGACGGCGTTGACCATTGTGCAGGGAAATTTTCTTGATGTAGAGTTTTCGAACCTGACGGTCAGTGATCCGGACAATGAATACCCTCAGGGGTTTACCATGGTTCTCCATCCGGGGCCAAACTATTCGGTCGCTGGGCAGCGTATCACTCCCGCCCCGGCATTCCGGGGTGAGCTTTCCGTGGACGTTTGGGTAAATGATGGACAGGCAAACAGCGACCTGTATCCGCTCTCCGTCACGGTAACAGCGGCCAACGGACAGCCGGTGATCACCGGGCAGCACCCGGTATCCACGCCGGAGGACACTCCCATCGAGTTGGTCCTTACGAACCTGATCGTCTCCGATGACGACAGTTCCTTCCCATCTGATTTTAGTTTAACGGTGCTTCCGGGCGAAAACTATTCACGTTCAGGCAACACCGTGACGCCGTCGAAGGACTTTTTCGGAAGCCTGGGGGTCAATGTGAAGGTAAGCGATGGAACTTCCGATAGTGAACCATTTGAGTTGATCGTCGATGTCCTCCCGGTCAATGACCCTCCCATCATCACCGGGCAAAATGAGTTGACGGGAACTGCCGGTCAACCGCTCACCATCCTATTAACCGATCTTTTGGTTGACGACCCCGATAATTCTTATCCAGCCGGGTTTACCCTTACCGTCTTCAACGGAGCCAACTACAGCCTGTCGGGCCATACAATCACGCCCGTTGCGGGATTCACCGGGACGTTGTCCGTCAACGTTTCAGTTAACGACGGCGAGTTGAACAGCAATGTATTTGAGCTTTCGATTGCTGTGCAGCGTGGGAATTCTCCCCCTGTCATCACGGGACAGGTGGCTGTGAGTATAGAACCGAATACGTCGTTTACAATTCAGCTGGGCCATCTTATCGTGGAGGACGCTGATGATGAATATCCGGTTGGATTTTCAGTGACGGTCCAAAGTGGCACCGACTATACATTGGAAGGAAATACCATCACACCCACGGCGGACTTTATGGGAACCCTGAAGGTGCCGGTGCGTGTAAGCGACGGACAGGACGATAGCGCCCCCTTTGACTTCTCTATTCAGGTTGTTGCTCCTAACGAACCACCGACAATAACCGGCCAGCAGGAATTGTCAACCAATGAAGATGAGGCCTTCACGATCCAGTTTTCACACCTCACGGTTGTTGATCCGGATGACGCATACCCGAACGGCTTTACACTTATTGTTTCCGACGGGCCGGGTTATTCGGTGTCTGGCGCTACCATCACGCCGAATGCCAATTTCTACGGTGAGCTTAACGTTCCCGTGCGCGTGAACGACGGCATTAGCAATAGCCCTCTTTTTCAACTCAAAATAGTAGTAGACCCCGTGAACGACGCACCTTATTTTGACCCGATCGCCGATCAGACCATTAACGAGAACGCGGCAAATACCGCGGTGAGTGTAAAGGGGATATCAAAAGGGCCGAATGAGTCGGCGCAGACGCTTACGTTTGTGGCGCATTCCGGCAATACGGCTGTAATTCCCAACCCGTCCGTAAATTATAACGGAGGGACTACAGCGACGATCACTTTTGCCCCATTGCCTTCTGCCAGTGGACAGGTGACCATCACGCTCACCGCGGTTGATAGTGGTCCATCGCAGGGTCCGAACGAGAATTCTTTTTCCCGGACTTTCCGGGTTACCGTTTCGGCGTTCAATGATCCACCAACCCTTGATCCTATCGATGATGTCGTGCTAACGGAAGATTCGCCTCAGCAATCCATCGGACTAACCGGCATTAGTGCGGGAGGAGGAGAGATTCAGGCGCTAAAGGTAAGCGTCGCGAGCACGCGCCCCGAGCTCTTCGAAATACTTGAGGTGGCCTACACGAGCCCGCAAGCCACAGGCCAGCTTCTGGTGAGGCCGGCGTTGAACGCAAACGGGAATGCATCCACGACGGTGACTGTCACCGACGACGGTACTGGTCCAGGCACCAGATCACGAACGTTTACCATTCGCATTTTGCCTGTGAACGATCCTCCGGAGTTTGTAAGTGAGCCAGTCCTATTAGCTGTGCCCAATGAACGCTACGAATACGTTGCGGAAATCGAAGATGTGGAGAGCGCATCGCTACCTTTCAAGTTGATCGAGGCGCCGTCGTGGCTCCGGATTACGAATGTGGCAGGGGGCAGAGCAACCGTCGCAGGACGACCACCGTCTACGGCGTCAGGGACGGAACGGGTTATTATTCGTGTCAGCGACGGCGAGCATGAGGTCGACCAGGCGTACACGCTGACCATCAATCGTAGACCGACTGTTCAGGATTTTTCGGTTCAGTTGCAGGAAGACGATTTTTTTCCGTTTAGTGCGTCCGACTTTGATCACCACTATGCTGACGACGATGGAGATGCATTAAGTGCCATTCATGTGGCTGAGATGCCGTCCCACGGAAATCTGAAGTTGGGAGACCAGACACTTGTCGAAGGAGACGTCGTTTCACGGGTATCATTGGCTGATGTACGCTATCATCCGGATCAGGATTATTGGGGCACCGACGCATTTCGCTGGAGGGCGTCCGACGGCCGACATCTGAGTGTGTCGTCTGCGGCAGTTGAAATTTCGGTCGCGCCGGTCAATGATCCGCCAGTAATCACTTTGGAAGTTGATACATTGGTTTACGACGTGACAGGAGAACCGGCTGTCCTCACAAGCTTGTTTCAGGTAACGGATCCCGACGACGACTCCTTGGTGCGGGCCGACATTACTTTCAGAATGGAGCGTTTCGAGCCTGAGTGGGATCGTCTTGTTTTTCGGAATACGGGAAACATCAAGGGGAGTTATGATTTTCAAATGGGCCGACTCTCTCTCGTAGGGCCGGCAAGTATTAAGGAGTACAACGAGGCAATCCGCACCGTTGAATACAACTATTTGAATACGGTAGATCCATTGCCTGGGCTGAAGACAATTGCACTGACGGTTCATGATGGCACTGCGCCTGGCGACGCCGTCGATCGGTTGATCTACCTGGAGCATACTTTTGTCGAGTTGGAAATCCCTTCCGGGTTCACACCCAACGGCGATCATACCAACGACACGTGGATAATAACGAGACCCGGTGGACTTGACCAGCTTGGCAAAGCGATCATCCGCGTCTTTAATCATCGTGGCGTGGAAGTCTACAGAGCCATCGGGTTCGACTCGCCATGGGATGGTACACAAAATGGCGAACAATTGCCCGCCGGCTCATATTTTTTTACGATTGATCTGATGCTAAGGAACAAAAAGACGTACAGGGGGCTGGTCACAATTTTACGCTAAGATGAAGTCGGGTATAATAAGTGTCGTTCTGTTCATAGCGGGAACTCTTGAGGCAGTGGGGCAGTACGTCCCCAACAATTCGCAGGCGTTCCAATTCATGTCGATCTACAATCCTTCGTTTACAGGGATCGAGCGCTATGATGACCTCAGGCTAAGTTATCGACATCAGTGGATGGGATTCGGACCGAATTCCCCTAAGTTCATTAACCTGTCCTTTCAAACCAGGATAAAACAGCCGCTGGACTTGCTCTACAACTCGCCGAGGATGAGCGATTTTACTGGAACACGTCCAGAGCAGTTGCCGAGGAATAAACGGATCATACACAGTGTCGGTGTCAATGTTTTCCAGTCCCGCCTGGGAATTCTCACGACCATTGGCACCGCTGGCAGTTATGCGGTCAGTTATCCATTGTCCGGCCGCCTTCGTCTAGCCGGTGGAGCAGGATTGTTCATTGAAAACCGGAAGATGAATATCGCAGAAGTTTCTGTGCGCGATCCCGACCCATTCTACGATCATCTGTTGCGAAGCGCAGGCTCACAAACGGATTTGAACGTGAGAGTTGGCGCCTTGATTTATAGTGAACGATTCTATTTGGGTGTATCGTATTTTCCGCTGGTCAACATGGCATTGCAGGCATCGGACCTCGCTATGGAGGAAACCTTTTTTCGAGGGTCTGTACAACTTGGTTACAGTTTTCCATTAGCCGCCGGTGTATTTCTTAAACCCAGCGTAATAGGGATGGCTCAGATGAACAATGATTGGGTCTTCGATTACAGTGTGAAAGTTTTTGTCCAGGAGAAGGTGTGGTTTGGGCTCACTTACCGCGACATCGAGAGCGGCGTCGCGATGTTGGGCTTCAATATAAATGAGCGTTTTTCCCTGTCATATTCATTTGAGTTGTCCACGGGGGATTTTCGACGCTTCGACGATGGAACGCATGAGTTGGTTCTCATTGCCCGGTTGAACAACTTGAAACGTTTTACTCAATACCTATGGTAAGGGCCCTTCTGTTTACTGTTCTGTTCTCCTGTGCAGTCTGCGTTAAAGGACATTGCCAGCGATTGCGATTTGATCAAGTGAAAAAACTTCCGTCTCAAATAAATACCCAGGTCGAAGAAGGCATGCCGCTGCTGACTCCCGACGGGAAAAAGCTTTTCTTTACGCGGGCGCTCTACCCGGGCAATACCGGGGGAAAATTCTCAGGACTTGACATATGGTTCAGTACACGGACTGCGAATGGTTGGGAGCCAGCAAAAAATCTTTCGTCCATCAACGATGCAGACCACAACGTAGTTGTGGGCTTTGGTCGTGACAACGGGCGAATCTATTTCACGCGTGCATCCGGCTGGAATCGTACGCCGGGAATCTATTTTGTCACCGCAACAGGTTCAGCCAAGTCGCCATCGGAACTCATTGCCATTCCAGGGATTGAGAACCTCGACTTCCTCAGCTTTTACGTATCGCCCGATCAGGATGTCATCTTTATTTCGATGAAACGCGACGACTCGCGTGGCAATGAGGATATTTACTATTCTATAAAGGGACGCGACGGACATTGGACCGTTCCCAAAAGTGTTGGGTCAACGATAAATACCAGTGGATTTGAAATTTCTCCATTTTTGTCTGAAGATAAGAGGCGGCTGTACTTTGCAAGCGACGGGCATGATGGGTACGGCGATGCGGATATCTTTTATTGTGAACGACTTTACGATTCATGGGAGACGTGGTCTGCGCCGGTCAACCTTGGTCCCGAAATCAATTCAAAGAAGTTCGACGCCTACTTTTCTATTTATGGGGATTCGGTCTCGTATTTTACCAGCAACCGTGACAGCAATTTTGCGGACATCTATGAGGCCAGTGTATCCACGATAGAGACGATCCTTTCTGATGGCCAGGAATATATGACGGACGAGCTAATGGCGCGCCGCCTCGGGGGTGAGGTCAACCGTCGGATCGTATTTGAGAATAGTTCCCTGGAGCTTTTACCGGCACAAAGCGAGTTGTTGTATTACATCGTCAACAAGCTGATGCTTGAGCGTGATATCCATTTCCATTTGGTGATGCGTGAAGAGAATGACACGACACTGACAGCGGATCGGATTCAGGTGATATACGATAATTTGAAACGGCATGGGATTGATCCAGGGCGAATTCATACGCGCCAGACCGAGCCGGCTATGAAGTCGGATCGCGCCGTATTGGAGATACTGCTATTCAGGTAATGTTGGATCGAAATGGGCGATAGTAATGGCGGTGGGCAAGTGCGAGCATTTCCCGATCGCCTGATGAGTCACCGTAGGCGATGATCTCCTGGTAGGTGGCCAGCTTGAACTGCTCCTGAATCCGGCGAACCTTTGCCGGGCCATAGCAGTTTTCTCCGCATATATTTCCGGTGATGACGCCATTTGACACTTCCAACTGAGTGCCGATGCATTCGATATTGTGCGTACGACACCAGGGAGCCACCCAATTCTCTGCAGAAGCGGTCACGACAGCCACCGTAGCCCCGTCACTTGCGTACTTTTTGATCGTGTCGAGTGCTCCGGGACGAATGAGGTTCGGTAAGACGTTTTGTGCAAATTCGCAACATCGGTCGTTGAATACATTTTCTCGTTGACCACCGATAAGATATCTCAGGACTTTCTCCTTTGCTTTCCAGTTTGGAGTGAGTTTAAAGAGATATTGGAACATCACCGGTGCCAGCCAGGTCATGCCTGCGAGGAATCGGAAGTATCCCTTATAGAAGATCAGGAAATGCAGGAGGCTGTCTCCTTTTGTGATCGTAACGTCGAAATCAAAGAGGACCAGTTTGCGCGGAGGAGCCGAACTCAGATCAGCCCGACCTGATTTTCCGTTCAGGTGAATTGGTTCGTGAGTCTGTGCCATGGTCAGGTGGCATAGATGATAAGATAGAACGTAATTATCCAGCCGACCAGGGTAAAAAGAATGAACTTATCCCTGATAAATATACGCGTAGGTGATCCGCTATTTCGCTCGACAAAAACAATCTGCAGATAGCGCATGATCCCGGCAATTACAAATACTGATGTGATGAATAGATAGTCACTTTCAAACCGCTGGGTTACTTCGGGTGAGACCGAATACATAATGTAGGCGACAACCATTACCGCCGACAAGAGCGTTACACAAGAATTGATGTAAACCAGGTTATAACGTGCACTCGACTTTCGAATTACCGGATTTCCGTTTTTCCCGTTCTTCCCGTTGCTTTTAGTTACAAGGAGATCATCCCGGCGTTTTGCTACGATAAGAAAGAGCGCGAGAAGAAGTATCATCAGCGACAGCCAGTGGGTTATCTCCAGGCCGGCGATTACACCACCGCTGTATACCCGAATGAGAAAGCCCAGGGCAACGATGAACAAATCGAGAATTGGTATATTTTTCAGGCCGAATGAATATCCGAGGTTGAGGACAAGATATCCTGCGAGCAAACAGAGGAACGTGACGTTCATCCACGCAGCCACGGCCAGACCCAAGGGGATGAGCAGGGAGATAAGAACCAAAGCGGTAATCGACCTTACCTCACCTGAAGCGAGTGGCCGAAATTTCTTTCGCGGGTGATGCTTATCGACTTTACGGTCACGCAAGTCGTTGATCACATAAACACCGGACGCGACGAGACTGAAAGCCAAGGCGCCGATGCCAACCCGAAGGAGTTCGGACGTGTTGAAAAGGTGACCTGCGAAGAAAGAGGGGATGAAGAGAAACAGGTTCTTTACCCAGTGCTTTACCCGGATCAAACGCAGAACACTCTGTAGTTGATCCAATGCTTGCACTTTAAACGTTACCCCACCGGCGGTTGCAATCGCATCCGTCAAGATATTCTTCTTTTCCGCCACCTCGATCTTCATTTACCAGATATTTTCCAGGTCCTTACTCGTATACAAATGATTTCGGTTAACAAACAAGGTGGGCTTATCCCTTTTCCGCAAGACAAGGGGATCTCTGGTGAATATCCGCGACATCCATGCTATTGGAAGAAGGAAAATAAAATAGACGGCACTGAGGAGAATCCGGGAATTGACATAACCCAGGCCTGCGGCCAGCCTAAACCACGCCCATTCAATTCGGTCTGCGGCTACCGGAAAAAAGATGCAGACTCCTCCTATACCCATAGCGACATAGTTGAGCCAGGCCAGGCCTGTTATCCAGGCGATCGCCAGCATGCCGGTGACGATTACCAGCATCGTTTTGTACGGATCCCTTTGCACGGCGGTCTGATAGTTAGAAAAGTGTATAAATGAACGGTGCGACAGCTGAACCTCCACCGATTACCACCAGCACTCCGATGAAGAGCAAGAGTAATATGATTGGAGTGAGCCACCATTTTCTGCGTTCCCTGATGAATGAGTATATGTCCCTGATGAATTCCATAAGATTAAAGCATTGACAATTTTGATTCTGCCGTTAAAATTTCATACCCGCTGAAGCGTCAATCGAGTGTAAACTCTTCCTTCCAATTGTCTTTTTCCTGCCAGGCCGGCTGAAGGCGTTTGTCGAACAAAAAATTGCCAATGACCAGGTAGTCCATTTCGGTACGCATGAAGCATCGGTAAGCGTCGTCTGGAGTACAAATGATCGGTTCACCCCGAACGTTGAAGCTCGTATTGACGATTACACCATAGCCGGTCAGTTTTTTGAATTCCTCCACCAGCCGATAGTACCTGGGGTTTGTCTCTTTGTGGACGGTCTGTATTCGTGCTGAGAAGTCGATGTGTGTTATTGCCGGCATGTCTGAGCGCAGGTGGTAAAGCTTCTCCTTGATGGGGAGATTGTGATAGCCGTCGGGAAGCGCGGTGCGTCGTTGTTGCGCGACGGGTTGAACTAACAACATATACGGCGACGCCGAATCGTGCTCGAAATAGGAACAACATTCCTCGGCCAGAACTGACGGAGCAAATGGACGAAACGACTCCCTGTATTTTATCTTCAGGTTGAGTTTCTTCTGCATGTCTTTACTTCTTGGATCGCCCAGGATGCTTCTTCCACCCAAGGCACGTGGTCCGAATTCCATGCGGCCTTGCATCCAACCGACGACATTCCCCTCGGCGAGCTTCCGGGCAACTTCGCGGCATAGCTCTCCGTAGTCGTCGAAGTGACGAGCGACGGCATTGTATTTTTTCGCTACTGCGCTGACCTCGCCGTCGGAAAACTCCGGCCCGAGGTAAGCACCCTTCATTCCGTCCAGTGTCGCGGATACCTTTCGGGGCTGCCCAAAATAGATATGAAATGCGGCCTGCGCGGCCCCCAACGCTCCTCCGGCGTCGCCGGCGGCGGGTTGAATAAAGATGTTCTTGAATATTTTGGCGTTATATACTTTTCCGTTGGCTACGCAATTCAGCGCAACACCACCAGCCATGCAGAGATAATCGGCGTTCGTGAGACGTTTGGCTTCGTAGGCCATTTTCAGAACCGCTTCCTCCGTTACTTCCTGGATAGCGAGCCCCAGGTTGCAGTGGTGCGCTTCGAGTTCGTCTTCCGGCTTACGAGTCTTGAATCCAAAGAGTTTTTCCCATTTTGTTTCGTCAACCATCTTCAGCCCGGTGGCATAATCAAAATAGTCTTGATTGAGCCAGACGGAACCGTCTTCCTTTATGTCGATAAGTTCACTCTTAATAATGTTGACATAACGCGTCACTTCTTCACTGCCGGGAACACCGTAAGGAGCAAGGCCCATTAACTTGTATTCGCCGGAGTTCACCTTGAAGCCAAGGAAATATGTGAAGGCGGAATATAGTAGCCCCAGCGAGTGGGGGAACTTCATTTCCTTGAGAATTCGAATGTCTTTTCCCTGGCCATGACAGATGGAAGCGGTTGCCCATTCACCGACGCCATCGATGGTGAGAATCGCCGCTTCATCGAATGGAGACGGGTAGAACGCACTGGCCGCGTGTGAGAGATGGTGTTCGGGAAAGAGAAGCCTGAGTTTCTTTTTGTTAAATACCTGGACCTTGGACAGTTCGTCGATCAACAGTCGCTTAAGGAACATTTTCTCCCGCAGCCAGACCGGCATCGCCGTGATAAATGAGGAGAGTCCTCTTGGAACAAACGCGTAATAGGTTTCCAGCAGGCGCTCAAATTTCAGGAGTGGCTTGTCGTAGAAAGCAACCGCGTCAAGCTCGTCGAGGGACGTGCCTGCATAGTTCAAGCAGAAGTTCACGGCGTTTGCAGGAAAGTTGGGATCGTGTTTTTTCCGCGTGAAACGTTCTTCCTGTGCGGCTGCTAATATCTCTCCGTTGTGAATGATCGCTGCCGCGGAGTCGTGGTAAAAAGCTGAAATGCCAAGAATTTTCATGAATAGAACGAAGGAGGTTTAATGTTCGTCCTTTACTAAAATTCTTGTACCAACTGTACGCGGTGCTTCTTTAATAAACTGGTTGATATGTGATGCAAGTTTTCTATGTCCCTGTGCGTTAATGTGGTCATCAAGGACGAAATAGTCTTCGTCCTTCAGGATTTCGCGTGCATCGAACGTTACTATGTTTGGCCATGCGTAAGGTTCGGTTTTGATGAGTGAGTCCAGCGTTGAAACGAATTTGTCCTTTTTGAGCCGGTCCGGGAGGTCCGCTCGAAAAATGATTACGGTGAGGCTGTCGCGTGGTGGCACACCGCGACTGAGGATGTCGAGAAAAATCTGGGCTTCATGCAGACTGTTCGTCGTGTCAGGTGCTGGGGGCTGAAGAGCAGTCTTTAGAAGGGATTTGGTGAGACCCGCGGTGTATTTGAATGGAAAATACTCGATGCGTTTTGAGATAGCGTCTTTAAGACTGTCGTATTGCAATTTACTTCGGATGGGCAGGCGGTAATTGTTTTCGATGAAGGTTCGATTCTCCACATAGTCATTGCGATGGTATTGAATGATCAGATATTTGAGATCGCTCGTGTTTAGGCGTCCCAGGAGTATCATTTCGCGCGCTGTTCCATAAGACGAAATGCCTGCATTCAGCACAGGGCGCTGGCTCAGGCCTTCAAGAACCTGGGGAAACGCTTCTTCCTGGCGAACACCCCAGCCCATGGCATA
>CAZIAG010000040.1:0-281 GCA_964537375.1 uncultured Roseivirgaceae bacterium | reverse complement strand
GAGTCGCCGAGTACGACGATTGAAGGACCTTGAAGCGACTGGTGATCGTCCCGGATCCCGGCGTGATTGACTACATTCTGAACGCTGAACTCCCGATTTGCGAACGTGCATGTTCCAGGGTTAAGGGTGTAAAACAACTCGGGATCATATCTTGCACACTCCGTCACCTGGATAATACTTCGGTCCTGGGAGAGGTAGTACGTTCGGAATGCCTGTAGCATAAATGGAGGAATCCAAGTCGGATACGTGAGCCCGAGCCACACGACGATCTCCAGACAACA
>CAZIAG010000039.1:0-14704 GCA_964537375.1 uncultured Roseivirgaceae bacterium | reverse complement strand
GCTACCGTCAATTATGTCCGCGATGGTGTTGATGACTGTTTCCTCGCTGACGGGTTGCGCGTCGATCATCGGTTGTCGTATTCGGTCAGGTGCATTGGCGAATTCGTAGCCAAACCGTCCGCGGTCGCAAAGGAAATACCCGTTAACGTCCCCATTGTACCGGTTGGTGATCATCCTTAGTTCGCCGTACCGTTCCCCTGCGATGGTGTTGCAACCCAGGCTGCAGTGGTGGCAAACAGATGGCGCCATGGTAAGATCCCATTTGCGACTGTAGTGTTGCTTAAGCGTCTTATCGGTAAAGACCCCGGTTGGACAGACTTCTGAAAGGTTGCCGCTGAACTCGCTTTCCAGCGGCCCGTCTTGTGCACGACCGAAATAGACGTTGGCCTTTGATGCGAAAACGTCGAGATCTTTTCCTCCCGCGAAATCTTTGTAATAACGGACACACCGGTAGCATTGAATACACCGGTTCATTTCGTGATTAATGAAAGGACCGAGGTCCTGATTTCTATGCGTGCGCTTTTTGAAGCGAAACCGCCGATAGGCATGTCCGGTCATCACGGTCATGTCCTGCAGATGGCAGGACCCACCTTCGTCGCAAACAGCGCAATCGTGCGGATGATTTGTCATGAGCCACTCGATAACATTTTTTCGAAACTGTTTGGCATCAGGGTCGTTAACCGAAATGCGCTGGTTATCCGCGACGGGCTCCATACATGACATGATGAGCTTACCTTTTGTATCCTGCTCGTCCTTATACACTTTTATCGCGCACTGGCGACAAGCGCCGACAGATCCCAAGGCTGGATGCCAGCAGAAATACGGCAGGTCGAAACCGAGATTGAGGCAAGTCTCCAGTAGATTCTTTCCCGGCTCAACTTCAAAAGGTTCGTTATCGATGTAAAGTATAGGCATAGTGCGTTGTGAATTCTGTTTCAGATCGCTGACCGTCGTAGTCGATCATTGTCCATTGTCACTTGACTTCCACGGACATTTTTGTTCGTGTATATGTTGTTCAAAATCCTTTCGAAAATATTTAAGCGCACTCTGCAACGGCTCCATTGCTCCAGGTGCAAGCGCACAAAACGTGTTGCCTGGACCGAGGTGCTTTGTGTGAAAATCCAGCAATTCGAGATCTTCTGCACGACCGGTACCTTCGTCGATGGAGGCCAGGATACGTGCCGTCCAGGGCAAGCCTTCGCGGCAGGGTGTGCAGAAACCACACGATTCCTGAGCAAAAAACTGTTCGAGGTTTTGCACGAAGCCCACGGGGCATGTTTTGTCGTCGAGAATGATCAGTGTGCCGGTTCCCAACCTGCTGCCAGCCGCGGCTACGTTGGTGTAATCGAGTTGCACGTCAAGGTGCTCTTCTACGAGGAAATCCGTAGACGCCCCTCCGGGCAGCGCGCCGCGGAACCTCAAGCCATCCTGCATTCCTCCTCCGTATTCGTCGATCAGTTCACGCATGGTGATTCCCATCGGAAGTTCCCAACACCCTGGAGTTTTTACCTTTCCACTGATACCAAATAGTTTAGTGCCTGCATCGTTGGTGCGACTAAGTCGCTGGAACCAGTCCGCTCCTTTATTTACGATATGCGGTATACAACACAGGGTTTCCACGTTGTTCACGATTGTAGGTTTACCAAACAGTCCGCTTACCTGTGGGAAAGGCGGTTTTGCCCGTGGTGTCGCGCGTTTTCCTTCCAACGAGTTGAGTAATGCCGTTTCCTCTCCGCACATATAGCGACCTACGCCGGTGTGCAGATGCATCTCGAGGTCGAAACCGGATCCAAGAATATTCTTACCGAGGTAGCCGGCTGAATATGCTTCATGGATAGCTTGCGTAATCACAGCCGCCGCGGTTTTGTATGCCCAGCGAAGGAAAACGAATGATTGGTCCGCTTGAATGGCGTACGCGGCAATGATCATCCCTTCGATGAGCTGGTGAGGAGTTAACTCCAGAAGGACCCGGTCTTTGAATGTGCCGGGCTCCATTTCATCGGCATTCGCAACGAGGTATTTGGGTTTCGGTGCATCCAGCGGTACGAAGCTCCATTTCAACCCGGTCAGAAAACCTGCACCGCCCCGACCCCGAAGATTGGATTCATTGACCAGATCTTGAACGGTCTTGGGCTGCATCCCTTCCTTGAGTACTTTGCGGATTGCCTGGTAGCCTCCGGCTTTTTCGTACTCTTTCAGTGTGAGGGGCCGCTTGTCGCTCTTGATATGTTCGGTCAGGGGTTTCTCCATAACGCGGTGCCTATTCGTATTTTTTTAAAATTGAATCCAACTCCTCGAGTTTTACGTCCTGGTATAAATCATTGTCAATCATCATTGCCGGAGCATGATCGCAAGTTCCCAGGCAACAGTTGGGCAGAATCGTAAACCTGTCATCGGGAGTTGTCTCACCGAATTGGATGCCCAGACGATCGCAAAGTGCTGTTCTCAGATTATTGTACCCCATCACCCAACAACTGATGCTATCACATACCAGGATGATGTGGCGTCCTACGGGCTTTCGGAACAAGAGGTTGTAGAAAGTAGCTACCGAATCAAGTTCTTCTGGCGACATTTCCATGTAGTCTGCCACATCGCGAAGACTTTCATCCGAAATCCATCGGCGATGCGATTGCACAACTTTCAGGGCTTCGATACATGCGGCCTTTCTCACGGGCAACATGTGGGTAGCTTCTTCGATTTCCTTTTTTTCTTCTGCTGATAGCATAACTCTAAATATGGCAACGGGCGGATTTGTTCTCACCCGGTATGTTATCGGTCTATGTCGGCGAGTACGTAGTCCATCGCACCAAGAATACTCAACAAATCGGCCACCGTGTATCCCCTGCTGATGTACGGCATCATTTGCATATGCGCGAATGATGGTGTCCGGATCCTCATGCGATACGGCGACGTGTTCCCGTCACTGATCGCGTAGTAGCTATTGCCTCCCTTTGCGTTCTCGATACAACTCATGGCTTCACCGGGAGGAATAACCGGACCCCAGGTCACGTTGAGGAAGTGCGTGATCAGGGTCTCGATATCTTTCATCGTGTGTTTCTTGATGGGTGGCGTAGTGAGCGGATGATCCGACTTGTAGGGACCCTCTGGCATATTCTTCAAGCACTGTTCGATGATTCTCAGGCTTTGGCGCATCTCCTCGACACGCACAACGGCACGGTCATAGCAGTCGCCGTTTTTACCGGTTGGCACTTCAAAGTCGAAGTTTTCGTAACCACTATATGGCCGTTGTTTCCTGAAGTCCCATGCCAATCCACATGCGCGCAGATTCGCGCCGGTGGCACCCCATTCGATGGCTTCGTCGGGGGTGAAGATGCCAATGCCCACTGTGCGCGCTTTGAAGAGCGAATTGGCCATCACCATCTTGTCGTATTCCCGAAGTTTCTTCGGAAAGTAAGCGAGGAAATTTTTTACAAGCGTTTCCCATCCCTTGGGAAGATCCTGCGCGACGCCGCCGATGCGGAACCAGTTTGGATGCATCCGTCCACCGCAGACCGCTTCAACAATATCAAATACCCGTTCGCGGTCGGTGAACATGTAAAAGACTGGTGAAAGCTGACCGACATCCTGCGCAAAAGTCCCATACCAGACCAGGTGACTGGCAATCCGGAAGAACTCACACATCATCACTCGGATGACCTTTGCACGATCGGGTACTTCGATACCGGCAAGCTTCTCTACCGCGAGGATATACGCCAGGTTATTGTTGACGCCAGACAAATAGTCTACGCGGTCGGTATAAGGGATGTAAGTGTGCCATGACTGACGTTCGGCCATCTTTTCAGCGCCACGATGGTGGAAGCCAATTTCCGGTACAATGTCAACCACGTCTTCGCCGTCGAGTTGAAGGATCAACCGCAACACGCCATGGGTTCCCGGGTGTTGAGGTCCGATATTGAGGAACATGAAATCGGACTCTTCACTGTGGCGAACCATTCCCCAGTCTTCAGGTTTGAACTGAAGGTTTGCCTGTTCTTTGTCTACTTTTTCGTCTGGCAACTGGAAAGGTCCCATTTCTGTTGCCCGGGCCGGATGCTCTTTTCGGAGCGGGTGACCATTCCACGAGAGTGGCATCAATAGCCTGCGCAGATGCGGATGTCCATCGAACCGAATGCCGAACATATCGAAGATTTCGCGTTCGTACCAGTTGGCGTTTATCCAAAGGGACGTGATGCTCGGGGCAGTAGGGTAATCGCCCTTGAGGGCTATCTTAAGACGGATAAAATTGTTTCGTTCAAAGGAGAGGAGGTGGTATACGACGGTGAATTCATGAACCGGGTAACCGTTTTTGCGATTTCGGCTACGCTCGTCAATCGCGGTGATGTCGTATAGAAAGGTGTAGGGTTTTTCGATTTCTGATTTCAGGAAGGAGAGCACCTCCCGCAAACGGTCCAACGGGAGCCACAAGGTGAGGATCTCATCTTTGGTGCGTTGCTCGGTGAATGTTGCCTCCCCGAACTTTGACCGCAATTGCTCCGCTGGACTGTTTAATTTTTCCATACTGGCTAAACAAAATCCGTGGCCTTGACTCCTGATTTTCCTTCGTGTCTGCTCTACATGCTCATCATCTGCTTTCTGATATCATCCTACGCTGTTTTTTATTTTAGACCACAAATATCTTTTAGATCTCGTCGGGTGAGCGGAACGTCGTCATTGCCTGACGCGCTTCACGCCGCCTGATCTTAACGTCGATCTTTTCTGGCTTGATTACACCTTGTTCGCCAATTACCCAACTGAGCGGCCGTTTCTCTTTGCCGACCGATTCGATCAGCAGGGTAAGGCCCTCCATGAAGGCGTCGGGACGTGGTGGACAACCAGGAACATAGACATCCACGGGTAGAAACTTGTCGACTCCCTGCACCACACTGTATATGTCGTACATGCCACCTGAGTTGGCGCACGAACCCATCGAGATCACCCAGCGGGGTTCCATCATCTGTTCGTAAAGACGTTTTATGATGGGCGCCATCTTGATAAAGACTGTTCCTGCGATAATCATCACGTCGGCCTCCCGGGGTGTACCTCTGATCACCTCCGCGCCGAAGCGCGCAACATCATACTTTGGCGTCATGCTGGTTGCCATTTCTACGAAACAGCACGACAAGCCAAAGTGGAATGGCCATATCGAGTTCTTTCGTCCCCACGTCAGCAGGTCATTAACAGTTGTCAGCAAAACACTCTGCTTCAACGTGTCTTCCATTGAACTGGTGCCTTTTACGGTTGTTTCATCTGTTTTGCTCAGCCACCATTTCATGACAAGGACGTTTTGTTTGAAGTTTTCGTACTCGCGGGTTGCGCGACCTGCGTACCATTTATTTTCCGAGTTATTTCTTCCGCTTTGGATTTTTCTGACGTAAGCTTTTTATACGCCTTGAGAATCTTTTTTCCGTCGGGACCGAAATCCAGGGCGCCGTTTCTCCATTCGTAAAACAGCACGACGAACAAAAGAATGACGAATATCCCTGCACCAAAGAACCCAAACCATCCAAGCTCGCGGAAAGTGATTGCCCATGCGACGATGAATATGGTTTCAACGTCGAAGATCACAAAGAGCATCGCGATGAGATAGAATTGCGAGGAGAACCGAAGGCGCGCCGACCCGGTGCTGAGGATACCGCCTTCATAGGGCTCGCCTGTGGCGCGCTCCTTATGACGCTGCCCCAATACAAAAGAAAGGCCCAGCATTATTAATACCAGGCTCAGAACTATCGCGCCATACGCTAGTATGGGCCAAAGTAGTCCGTTGTTGCTTCCGCTTTCCACAACAGTTTGCCTCCAGCAAACGTGTTAAAGGGTTTCTTAAACAACACCTACCGTTCCAGCCGAAATCGCATTACCTGTCGGCGACGACAGTGAGCAGACAATACTATCGCTGAGAGATGTATTGTTCCAGGTTCTCTATTATGAATTTCTGTTCTTCGATAATGAATTTGACCACGTCACCGACGGAAATGAGCCCCCCGAGCTTATCGTTTTCCATTACCGGCAAGTGTCGGATCTTCTTGTCGGACATGATCTTCATGCAGTCTTCGATACTGGTGTCGGGCGTGACCGTAATGGGCCTTTCTGTCATAACCTCCCGGATAAGCGTATCCTTGGAAGATTTTCCCTTAAGAATGAGTTTGCGTGCGTAGTCGCGCTCCGTGAAAATCCCGACGAATTTCTCACCGTCAACCACGAGGAGTGCGCCAATGCTCTTTTCCAGCATCAACTCAAGGGCGTTGTAAACGGTTGTGTCAGAAGGGACTGTGTACACCGCGCTCCCTTTTGCTTGAATAATGTTCCTGACTTTGCCCATAACAATGGATTTTTGCGGTGAAATGAAGGTATAGTTTTTCCTTAAAAAAACAAACGATTTCGGTTATCTATTGACGGCTTGTTTTTTTACCGGCAGCTCTTCGGAGAAAATGTCCGCCCAACTCCTATATATTAAGGAGTGGGTGTGCGTTGAACTATGTCCTAACCCTCTGTTTGCGTGGCCTTTTGAACCAAACCCAATGTTTTCCGATCGCTTGCGCAAAAATTGCCGCGCAAACGATATAAACGTAAAAAATGTGAAAGAAATTACAGCGAGGCGAAAGGCAGTCGCGGGCGAGCTATCTTCGAGGCAAATTCGTATGGACACCATTCAACTGCTTGGTCTGGCCGCCGGCTCACTGACCACTGCCTCGTTTCTTCCCCAAGTGATCAAGACCTGGAAGTCGCGATCCGCCAAGGATCTGTCACTTGGTATGTTCTCCTTATTTTGCCTGGGTGTGGTGCTTTGGCTGGTCTATGGGATAATTGAACGTGATGTGCCCGTGGTCGTGGCTAACTTACTGACTTTCTTATTGGCAGCAACGCTGCTGTTCTTCAAGCTTAGATTTAAAGCGTGATCCCGGTCCAGCGCGTTTTTCGATAGCTAACGAGATGAGCGTAGATCAAGGTCAACTGGATGGGCACTGCCAGGTATGGTAAGTAACGGAATCCGGAGATTGCTCCGTGACCAAAACCAATGGCGACGAGCAGGATCAACACGAGGAGACTTTGGGCGAAGTTTCCCGTCGCGCGCAATTTGGGTTCCCGCGAAAGCGGCAACGACTTTCTGTTGATGGTTACGAAGACCATCATTAAGAGCAGGTTGTTAAGCAACGCTACAATGACGTCGCCAATGACCCAAGGGCCCCAAACTACGATTACAAACAACGACAGCAGGAGGAAAACAGGCAGGAACCACCGAACGGCAACGGCCTTTAACATGCCTGAGAGTATAATACCGGGACGGGATATCGGTGAAGCATGATATACCCATGCTGCGCGAAAATCATCGGAAAAGGGAAGTTCCGCCAGAGCCACGTACGGTACCATGAACGCCATGTAAAGCAACAGGAGGTGGTAATTGGTCGATGGAAGATTCCTCCACGCCTCCGCGAAATCCCCTTCTCCTCTGAAGATAAATACCACCGCGAAAATAACGACATACCCATACGATGGATATACTTTCAATTTGAGTGTTCGGTCACGACTGATGATGCGGTCCACAAATCCAATAGTTGCGCGTTCTTCGGAGCTTGTTCCAAAGAGCGAGGCAAACGATGTCCACGAACGGCGTTTCCTCCGCCCTGTTGCTCGGTTCGCTGGCGTCGCCAACGCCCCAATCTTTTTGCTGAATACGGGCGAGAGGTAGCGGCTGACAAACCAGGTGCCGATTGAGGGAATAGTCAACGCCATTGCGATGAACTGGATGCGGGGCAGGTCGATGATCATCGCCTGGAAACTGTCAACGGCCACAGCCAGCCAAACTGGTGGCGCCAGGTAATGCCACCACTCCGCTGTATAAGCGTAATCCGTCACATCTAGCCCACGCATTATTCTCGGCAGTAATTGATAAGCCCCCATCATGGTCACGGTCATGATGATCTGGAAATAATTGATAATGTTCCGTAGTTTTTCTTCGTCGGCAAAGCGAAGGATTAAAAGGTAGAGGGCATTTGTAAAAAAGATGGCTGTTAATACGGCAAAGATCAATGAAAGACAGAAGACAGCAAGTGTAGCGAATCCAAACTTGAAGGCTACGGCGATTGACGGAAAAATGACCAACGCACCGGTAATTTGAGCAAGATAGATAAAGATGTGCGCTAACCTGGCCACGAAGAGTGTACGGCTTGTCACTGGTCTGGGCAAAATGATGGTGTTGTCGCTAGTGTCAAGGAGTACAGAAGAGAAGTCCGTCACGAGCGACATGGAAATCATCACGATGACGTAGCTGAAAAACACCATCATGGCGAGGATAAACGATGGCAATGCGAATATCACTAGCGCCATGAACAATCCGAGGAATGCATACATCGCCAATGACCAGACAAAGCTGTTATCCCGATTCGTTTCGTTCCTTCTTCGAATTATCCCCGGACGCCGGTTATCCATCCTGAGCTTTATGTGTACAATGGCGCTCACCTGCTCAAAATCGGCGCCCGTCATCTTAATTACGCGGCGAAAAAGATTTGTGATTCCGCTGATAAACGAACTCATCTAATTTTCCAGAATGTCTATAAAATGTCCGGCAGTACTCTCATGTCCATGATCGCCGGTAAGTTGGGTGAACAGTTTTTCGAGCGAGCCACTGTTGGCCTGTCGGCTTAGCTCGGCAAAAGTTCCATCGGCAATCACTTCGCCTTTGTTGATGATGATGATCCTGTCCGAGATCTTTTCCACCACATCCATGATGTGCGAACTGTAGAAAATGGTTTTGCCGCTTTGCTTAAGTTGTGTGAGAATTTCCTTCACCAGGATCACCGAGTTCGCATCCAGGCCTGAGAGAGGTTCGTCCAGGAACAGTATAGAAGGGTTGTGAATCATGCCGCCAATAAGGAGTACCTTTTGACGCATGCCTTTTGAAAATCCGGACATACGGTTGTCGAGATGATCCGCCATTCCGAATACCGCCATCAGCTCACGCGCTTTTGATTCAATTCGTTGCGGCTTCATGCCGTATAGCTGACCGATGAACATCAGGTACTCGAGTGGCGTCAGTGTTTCGTATAGCGCGGCATTTTCCGGAATGTATCCGATTTGCCGCTTGATCGCGATCGGTTCGCGTCGGATGTCAAGGCCCAATACATAAACGTCACCTTCAAAATCTTCAATCATGCCCGTGAGGATTCGGATAGTCGTACTCTTTCCGGCTCCGTTCGGTCCGATGTATCCGATGATTTGACCACTACCGATGTTTAGGTTGATGTTATTGAGCACCTTTGACGTGTACGTCTTGGAAAGGCCTTGCGCGAGGATTACCGGAGCGTCCATCTGTTTTATTAAATGACGCACAAATTATCAGAATTAGAGCAGCTTTCAATACCGCCTGCTTGAAAATCAAAGGGAGTGGATCGCCCAGTTCTGCTTTTTTGCGATGGTATAATAATTTTTGAAGTTGGGTAATGGCTATGAATGACCTGCCGGTGGCGAGTGGCGACAGTAATGGCAGGTTCGGCAATGAAGGCTTGGTCAAAATGGCTTGATGGTATGTCGTTTTGTCTCCCGACAAAAGGTGGTATGCCTCTTGCGGATAGAGTTGGCTGGAAGGAGATCAGAGATGAAAAGGACGAACTATTTGGATTTGATAACCTCGATCGACGTGCTCAACACGATCAACGGCGGTGTTAGTGAGCCGCAGGTTACCGTGCTGCATTACGAAGATTCGCGGGAAGTCAGAGTAAAGGTACCGGGCATCCGACCGGAAGACATCCGTGTGGAAGTTCACAATAATAACCTCTCGGTATTTTTCTTCATCAATATTCACTGTAACGACCGGCTGGTGCAACTACCCCGGTTTGTGTACAACAAAACAGTCCCGTACTACATCGACATCAGCCGGATTCACGCCTCGGCGGAAGATGAAGAACTCGTCGTGAGTCTGCCATTCAACCGGCTGGCGAATGGTTATCACCGGGAGATAAAGGTTAATAAATCCTAATCCGCGATCGCCTGATAGGTAAGCGCTTTGAACTTTTCGCTCGTTTGCCAGTAAGGATTCCCATACACGTTCGTATAGAGTATGCCAATGAGCCTTTCGGCTGGGTCGGCCCAGTACGTTGTTGCGAATGCCCCGCCCCACGAAAATGAACCGACGGAATAGACCGACCGGTGGTCATTGGCACTGGTCTCGAGGCCAAACGCCAGGCCGTACTCGTTGTCGAGATGGGGGAGTTGATCCGTCAGCATCAGTTCTACCGTCTTTCGGCTCAGCAGGCGAACACCGTTGTATTCTCCGCGATTGAGAAAGAGTTGCAGGAATTTTGCGTAGTCCTCCGCTGTGGACGACAAGCCCGCTCCCCCCGAGAAGTAAGTTCCGCTCAATTTGGGGTAGTCGGGGTCGAGTGCATCAAACGGCGCTTTCTTCATCTTCACCGGTTTTCCGTCAATAAACTCATGAAGGGCGACCAGGCGGTCGCGTTTATCCTTCGGCAAGTAAAAGTAGGTGTCTTTCATGTCGAGAGGATCAAAGATGCGGGTCTTGAGGAACGCATCGAATGACATTCCCGACCAGATCTCAACCAGGTATCCGAGGAGATCGTGATTGAGGCCGTAAGTCCATCGTTCGCCTGGCCGATGTTTCAAAGGCAACTCACCCAATGCCTTCATCTTGTCGCCCAGGACCTCACGGTCGTTGCCAATACCGCTGGGGATTCCGTACTTGGCATAGATGGCTTTGAATTCGTTGCTACCGATCATTGGGTAGTCGATGCCGGAAGTATGCGTGAGCAAATGGCGGATCGTTATCTCGGCGTTGGCCGGCTCGGTGGTAAACGTGGTGTCCGTTGTGTTGAACGATGCCAGTATTTTCGGTGACTTGAATTCAGGGATGTACTTCGAAACGGGGTCATCCAGCAGGAATCTGCCTTCCTCCCAAAGCATCATAACCGCCAGGCTAGTGATTGCCTTGCTTTGCGATGCGATTCGGAATATATCGTCCTTCTTTAGCGGTGTCTTTGAATCGGTGTCGCTGTAACCGAACGCCTTGTGGTAAACGATCTTTCCGTCGCGCACGACTAAAGCAACGGCACCGGGCATATGGCCATTTCGGACAGCTGTCTCCAGTAAGTCGTCGATGCGCTTCAGGCGCTCACTGGATAAGCCTACGGTCTCCGGAGTGGCGATCGTAGACAGGTTTTTGACAGACTGCGCGGCAAGGCCAGCGCTAATGAACGAAAAAAGGAGGAAGGCAGATATTATTCTGAGCATAACGAATTTGGTTCAGCGCAAATTTACACTTTTACGTGAGCCCAGTTCTCACCCGTTTTGATTCTGTGGATTTGCATGTCAGAAACTTTGAATCGCCTTGCCAGAGCCTTTAAAGTGGGTTGCGTTTTGGATTTTAGTGCGCGCTTGATCAGCCGAACCTTGGCGACGTTCAGTTTAGGTCCTTCGTCCGGGTTTTGACGCGAAAGCACGTTTGGATCTTTTAGTGCGTGCGCGATTTGATCTTCATGCTTCACCCATTTCAGGTTTTCGGCCCTGTTATTGTGTTTGCGATGATCGAGGTGGATCACAAAGGAATGCTTCGGGCTGGGTTTCTTGTTGAAATATTCGGCTACAAGGCGGTGCAGGTAGTAGTTCTGCCGGTTTTCCGCCCTTCCGATGGTTACGCTGGGATAACCCTGGGTCAGCCGCGGCTGAAGAAGGTAGCCTTCTTCTATCCTGGTCTTGAAGCTGACGATACGGCCGCGATTTGAAACGGCATAGCGTTTCGTGCTCACACCCTTCTTGAGATTAAGTTCCTTCCAGCGCTCGCCTGCGAGGAACTTGATGGTGCTGTTTTTTTTGGTTGCCATAGGATTTCAGATAAGTTGTTTGGACTTGTGGGGTATTATTGATTTAAAGTGTTTGCTGATCTTGGTGAGTATGTCGCTTCCGGCTCTATTGACGATGCGGCGGCCGTCTATCTCAACGATTGGGGTATGCTCGCCCATCGTACCACAGGCAAAGACTTCATCGGCATTGTACAGGTCGGTGAGTGACAAGTTCTTTTCCGATACCGGAATGCCCAATTCCTGACATATCTCGATGGTGACGCCGCGTGTTATTCCGTGAAGACATGCGTCCGCAAACGGCGTGTAGACGTGACCATCTTTGACCATGAAGACATTCGTATCGTTTAGTTCAGCTGCGAATCCCGCATGGTCGAGCATCAGGGCTGCGTCAACGCCGGCGATATTGGCTTGTATTTTCGCGATAATATTATTCAGCAAGTTGTTGTGGTGGATCTTTGAATCGAGGAACTGAGGGTTGTTTCGTCGTTGCGAAGAAGTGATTACCCGTATACCTTGCTCATTGTCGTATACCAAAGGTTTCCATTCGGCAAGGACAATGAGGCAAGAGCCTTTTGTGTTCAGGCGTGGATCCATGCCCGAGGTGATCTTTTCACCGCGTGTCAGGGTGAGGCGAATGTGCGTATTGTCGCGCATATTGTTGGCGCGAAGGGTTTTTGCGATCGCTTCTGTGATCACTTCCCGTGAAGGGATATCCGCAAACGCCAACGCATGGGCTGAAGCGATGAGCCTGTCAAGGTGACGGTCGAGGCAAAAAATGCCACCGTTGTAAACCCGTAACCCTTCCCATACTGCGTCCCCTCCCTGAACAGAACTATCAAAAACACTAATACGCGCGTTGCTTCGGGGAAGCAACTCCCCGCCGACATATACGATGATGTCGGCATTTCGCGGATCGAAGTGTTGCAGCATAACGTAGCTTCGCGGGAAGCCTCTGTTTATTCATTTCAAATAGGCGGGTAAAAATGGGCTTGAGTAAAATAAGTATTATTTTCCATTCAGGTCAAGCTTTTAGGGAAAATGCGCGGAGTTTTTCATAGTAACGCCTGGCCTGCTGATAGACGGGCACCAGATAGTCCGGTAATTGACGGCTTTGCGTAATATTCGTGTTGAATCCTTCTGACCGGTGGACATTGCTGTACCAATATTTAGCCCATACGCCATCATAGGGCTTGGGGCCCGCGGGCCATTTCAGCATTGAGCGGTCGAAAGATATTCCGCATTTCTGACACAATTTTGTTAACACCACCTCGGGGTTTTCGAGAAGCCTCGCGGAGTCGACAACAATGGCAGTCTGCCCTCGTTTCCGCAACAGGTCGAATAATTCGCACTGGAAGGCGAGGGCGATGTCACGCAATGCGGGCTTCTCAATGACTTGCGTATAACTCGAAAGAATCAAGCGCGGATCGCGGATCAGGAATACGTTTACCGTCCCGTCGATGAGGGGGTTGCTCAATACTTCCATGTGGTGTGCCATGTTTTTGATGAAGAGCACCTCCCGATCATGCAGATCCTCCAGCTGTTTCCTTACCGCATTCTCGCCAGTAGGCTGAGCGTTGAGGACGTCTTCCTTCGCCGGGTGGTTCGCATTCGTTTTCAGGAGGTAGAGTGCATAAAAAGGTTCATCGACAACACGTGTATCGCGTCGCTGTGCGAAGGAGTACATCAATGCTGTCGAAATGTTTCGTGGTCCTGAGATGAGATTGATAATGGGCACGGCGCTAGTCAGATTGGTGGTCTTTGGTGACCAACAGGCATTGATCTTTGCCAAGCGGCAAGTAGCCCTGGTCGTAACAAAAGAAAAACTTGCCACCATCACGCGCCTTGCGGACGCTCGTGAAGTATTCGAAGTTGAATCCGCGTGAGCGAAGTTTGCTGAGACTTACTTTGTTCCGGCCGTGAGGATTAAGCATGACGAGTATTTCGCGATTGTTCTTGAGAATCCGGTTGATCTCACGGATGTACATGTTTTCCCGGACGCGACGGCGGCGGTTGTTGTACATGCTGCGGCACTGATCAGAACAAAATTTCTTATCAGCCCGGCCTCTGAATGGGCCGCCACATTCCCGGCACGCCTGTGTACTGAGAGGGTCCATAGGTCTTGCGTGTTAGAAACGTGTATATACGAATATAAACGAAATTACCCGGTTATTACACGACTTCGTCCGATTTCTGCTTCAACTTTGTCTCTCACCGGTGCACCGCTATAAGTCCGGAAAAGATGTTCAACAATCAAAATCGTTTATGTCATGAAATCCTTACGAAACAGCGTCCAATTGATCGGCAGGCTTGGCAAAGAACCCGACGTCAGAGATAATAATGACAAAAAGAAGGCGACTTTCTCTATCGCTACCACCGACACTTACAAAAACCAAAAGGGCGAAAAGGTCCAGGACACCCAATGGCACAACATTGTCGTGTGGGGTAAACTGGCCGGCATCGTAGAAAAATACCTTAAGAAAGGACAGGAGGTCGCCCTCGAAGGCAAACTCGTACATCGCGTCTATGAATCGAACGGGGAAAAGAAATACATGACAGAAGTGAATGTCAACGATCTGGTGATGCTTGGTGCTCCTCCGGGCAGTAAGTCCTGAGTGAACCAACCACGTATGGTGCCCTGATTTGAGCCTATGGTCGTCTGCCTTAGGGCGGAGTTTGAAAGGGTTGCTCTAGCGAATCGTGGTCCTTCCAGTCGCTTCAAACCGTGCGGGAAACGGATACAATCTCCCTCCGGAGGAAGCAAGATTCATCAGGGACTGGGAATCCACAATCGGCGCGATTCGGGGCCCCTTTCAAGCTTTCGGCTGACTTCAGCACCGGTGTCCGGGCCAGCACCTCGGTCATTATAAGATCTCTGCTTGCCGAAGCCTTGGGCCCCC
>CAZIAG010000038.1:887-14713 GCA_964537375.1 uncultured Roseivirgaceae bacterium | reverse complement strand
GGTGATGGTCATGGCCTTCAGCTCCTTGATGTTGAATTTGATGAAGTTGACGTTCGTTCCGTAGAAAACGCACGCAACCACGACGAGCAGTGCGTACGCGTTGATGGTACCGAGCTGCCCGTCGGCACGGGAAAAGACCAGGATAAACGTTCCGATCAATCCTATTACGATTCCCAGCAACGACTGCGAACGAAAAGGTTGTTTAAAAAGGAAGACGCCGATGAGTAACGCGAAAATCGGTGTGAGGCTGTTCATGATCCCGGAGACAGAGCTGTCGATCCGCGTCTGTGCCGTCGCGAAAAGGAAAGCCGGAAAGAAGATGCCGAGTAGTCCGGACAGCAGCAGCTTGCCGTACTGTGAAGTAGTGAGTCCGCGCATGCGCGTAATCGCGAAAGGCAACAGGAAAATGGAGGCGGCTACCACGCGTATGGATCCTACTTCGATCGGGGAAAAGACGACGAGACCTTTCTTCATCAGGATGAAGGAGGTTCCCCAGATCAGGGAAAGGACAATCAGTAGAAAAATGGCGGTGAAGCGGTTGGGTTGTTCGGACATAAGTGTCAGGGCGCCGCAAATATTGTCAATTAGTGTGCGATTTCAAATCCGGATTCTTGCGGAAATCCAACGCCCCAACGCCCTTATGACGTTTACCCGAGCAAGGTCGTGCGGCTGCGAGCCGCGAGCGATGGCCTGTTCCGGTCTCTCCATGACAACTCAACATCCCCCCTACGCTCACAGAATACGAACCCTCCGCTTTCAGTGATACGCCGATCTTTGTTCGGACACGACGATTTCGTTCACAGCCCCTGTTGGAGAGTCTCTGCTCAGACTAGTGAGAGCGCCTCGTCTTCGCTCCCTGCTGTCGTGTTACGTTTAGCCTTGACCGGCTCCTTCGTTCCTGCTCTGCCCGCATCCTTGCTCAGGATGGATCGGTCTTTGTGAATCTCTTCTCCCAATTGAGGATGAGGATTCGCGATCATGGTCTCATGTGTGGGATTAGTTCTATAGAAGGACGCAAGCCCGCAGCGTAGACGTGAGCACGTGACACACGAGCTCCTGACACCTCACACTACCGAAGCAGAAAACGCAAACGTCTCCTCAACCTCCATCAAGATCTCATCGATCTCGGCTGCCGAAGTAGCCTCGACCAACCTCGTTCGATAAGGCTTAAAATCCGGGAAGCCTTTGAAGTAATTGGAATAATGTCGACGCATTTCGAAGATGCCGATCTTGTCGCCTTTCCAGCGGATGGAGAAATCAAGATGCTTGCGGGTGGCGCGAATCCTTTCCCGGATGCCAGGAGGCGCCGGGCGTTCTCCGTATTTGAAGTAATGTTTGATCTCGTTGAATATCCATGGGTAACCGATAGCGGCGCGGCCGATCATAATGCCATCGACGCCATAACGGTTGCGATACTCGAGCGCTTTTTGGGGCGAGTCGATGTCGCCGTTGCCGAAGACGGGAATACGCATACGCGGATTGTCCTTAATGCGTCCGATCAGGGTCCAGTCCGCCGAGCCTTTATACATCTGCACACGCGTCCGGCCGTGGATGGTCAGTGCCTGGATGCCGATATCCTGTAAGCGCTCGGCCACTTCCACGACATTTTTGGTGTTGTCATCCCATCCCAGGCGCGTCTTCACCGTGACGGGCAGATGGGTCGCCTTCACTACCTCGGCAGTCATCTTCACCATCTTGGGTATATCCTGGAGAAGAGCTGCGCCGGCACCTTTGCAGGCCACGGCCTTTACCGGGCAGCCGTAGTTGATGTCGATAAGGTCGGGGTTGACGGCGGTGGCGATCTCGGCGGAGCCTACCATATTATTAATGTCGCCGCCGAAAAGCTGTACGCCGATGGGCCGCTCGTACTCGAAGATGTCGAGTTTCTGACGGCTCTTGGCAGCATCACGAATGAGGCCTTCCGAGGAAATAAACTCGGTATACATCAGGTCCGCGCCACCTTCCTTGCAGACGGCGCGAAAAGGCGGATCACTGACATCCTCCATAGGGGCCAGGAGCAGCGGAAAGTTGCCCAGTTCGATGTTACCGATTTTTACCATATTTGTTCGGTTGCTTCACAACAACAGAAGCGCAAAGTTAATTCAATTTACAGGATGGTTGAAACCGAATTGAATCCGAGGCCGATGCGCCACTATATCGTCGTGCTCATATACATTATGATAATGGTAGGCCTTGGTTTTGTATTCGTTGGGCCCGTGATCGGTATCTTCGCTGCGATGGCTGTCCTCGGCGTAGGGATGACCGAACTGCTGGATATCGTCAGCGACCCGGCCAGCGACGAAACGGCAAAATACGCACTCTATATCCTGCAGTCGTGTGCCACCGGGGTGGGCCTGATCGTCGTTCCCGCGATCGTATTGCGGCAGTATCATTTGTCAATCGGTAGACTTTTCTCATACGCAAAGGTTGAATGGCGGCCGGTATTGCTCACCGTATTGGTGGTGGTCGTCTTTGTCGGGGTAAACTCTGCCGTGGCGGAGTGGAATGCCGGCATGGAGCTGCCGCAAAGCCTGGAGACCCTTGAGCAATGGATGCGACAACGTGAGGATGAGGCGTCTGAGATGGTAAAGGCGGTGACGAAGATGGATACGCCCTGGGAATTGTTCGCCGTGCTGTTGGTAGTCGCCGTGTTACCTGCCGTTGGTGAAGAGGTCGTCTTTCGGGGTATGGTGCAGAACGTCCTCTTTCGCGGAACGCGCAACGTGCACGTCGCGATCTGGGTCGCGGCGGCGCTGTTCAGTGCCATTCACCTGCAGTTTTATGGTTTCCTGCCGCGGATGTTGCTTGGAGCCTTGTTCGGTTATCTCTACTACTGGTCCGGTAGCCTCGCGTTGGCCGTCATTGCCCACTTTGTGAACAATGCGACGTCGGTAATTGCCGTGTATTATTACCAGCGGGGTTTAATGGACACAAACCTTGAATCGCCCGAGTCGCTTCCCCTGGTGTTTGTTCTTACGAGCGGTGTGCTAACTGCCGGGCTACTGTATTATTTTTACAAATATTTCGAACACAGGAGAAGTACATTCCCCGAACTGTGACCGGCGCCATCAAGAAATACAGCAACCTCACGCAGCGGATAATAACCGGCCTCATCGGTGCAGCCGCGATCATTGCCTCCATCGTCATCGGACCCTGGACCTATTTCGCCGTGTTCCTCGTCATTTGTGTCCTTTCCCTGATGGAGTTTTACCGCCTGGCCGGACTGGATGGCATGGTCCCGCAAAAGACATTCGGGGTGTTCTGCGGAATGGCTATTTACTCTCTTGCCTTCTTTATTGAGAAGGGAGCGATCTCGTACCGTTTTTACTTTCTCATCTTTCCGCTCGTGTCTTTTGTGTACATGATCAAATTGTACAAAAAGTTCGAGCGAAAGCCTTTTACGAATATCGCTTTCACGTTCCTGGGGATTTTCTACACGGCGATCCCGTTTGCCCTGCTTCACGTGGCCGTTTTCGAAGAAGGCGCCTACAACTACCAGATCGTTTTCGGCAGCCTTTTCATTCTATGGGCCAGCGATACCGGTGCGTATTTCGCGGGGACACGTTTTGGAAGGAGAAAACTATTCGAACGGATATCGCCAAAAAAATCATGGGAAGGATTCTTCGGCGGTGCCTTGCTGGCGCTGGCCTTCGCCGTCGGTTTGCCGTACTTTTTCCAGGCCATGGATGGCGAGTCGACGCTTGCATTGGTTGACTGGATCATCGTGGGGGTCATTATTGTCGTGGGGGGCACGTTCGGCGATCTCGTGGAGTCTCTGCTGAAGCGCAGCATTGAAATAAAGGACTCGGGAGATACGCTTCCCGGGCACGGGGGATTCCTGGATCGGTTTGATGGGTTGTTGATCTCGGCCCCGTTTATAGTCGCGTATTTGGAGTTGGTTTGAACTATAATCGCGAGTAGAGTATTCTGCCTCACCGGAAAATCCGGTTAAGTTATAGAGCGGGCTCGTATGCACACAAAGCCCGCTGAGCTGGCAAAAAAACCGCAAAGAGTTAGTCCTTCAATGATATGATCAGGAAACTCCACAACTACTTCGAGCAACGGAAAGACTTCGGTACTGTTTTTCTGAGGGTGATTGTCGGATGGGCGTTTGATTTACGGGAAGATGGATGAAGTCTTCAGCGTCGAACGCATGTGGGAGTTTGTAGATCTTTGGTCGGACTATGGAATTGGTCCGTCGTTGACCGCATTCCTTTCCGTATATGTGGAATTCTTTGGGGCAATATTGCTTTTTCTGGGTGCATTTGTTCGGCCAACCGCATTTGTGCTGATCCTCAACTTTGCCGCTCACTTCCTAATCAGCGAAGTTGGTTTCGGTTTTATATACGCCTTCGACGCGTTGTTTTATGTGGTTTAGCAGTGCCTTTTTCCTGTTCCATGGCGCTGGCGCTTTCTCGGTGGATAGGTATTTGGAGCGGCGCACGTTGAAGCGTTGACTTTGGTTTTGTCCACATTCTTGAATTTAGTCTGTATGTTAAAGAGACTCAATGAATACTTTGATCGGCGAAAGGAATATGCGGCCATCTTCTTCCGCCTGATCCTGGGCTGGCGATTGATCTACGGGACGGCGGATAATGTTTTCAGTAACGAACGTATGCTGGAATTCAGGGATTTCCTGGAGGCACACAATGTCCTCTTACCACTTTTTGCTGCGTACCTGTCGGTCTACGTGCAGTTCATCGCCGGGATATTGCTGGTGATAGGTGCCCTTGTGCGTCCCGCCGCTATCCTGTTGATCATAAACTTCGTAGCGGCCATTCTCATTGTCCATATCGGCGATACGTTTCTCAACACCTTCGATGCGTTGGTGTTGTTGTTTGGAGGGTTGTTTTTCTTGTTTCATGGGGCTGGAAAACTGTCGGTGGACGAGTACCTTGAAAGGAAACGGTGAGCTTCCCCCACAGGTGCCCGAGGCGGGTCTCTCGCGGCGGTCAATCGCGCCTTGCTATATTGACCTTGCTCGAGATCCACTGCTGCTAGTGATCTTTTTGGATTCTGAACCTTGAACCCTGACCCTTAGCCGAGCGATTTTCCTCAAAAAAGGCGTTGTGGATCGTTATTTAGCTATCTTTGCAACCGTTTTAGAACCCATTTGTGCGCCGGTTTTGAAGCGGCGTACCCACGGCTGGAAGCATTTCTTAATTGGTTATGGCATACATTGAACCGGCACCTTTAAAAGACAGGGAAAACCCCTTCGAGGCGATGATGTCTCGCTTTCAAATGGCATCCCAAATTCTCGGGTTGGAGGAGGAGATTTACAACGTCTTAAAGAATCCGGCCCGGCAGGTGATTGTCTCCCTGCCGGTGACGATGGACGATGGGTCGATCAAGGTTTTTGAGGGTTACCGCGTGATCCACTCTACTATCCTCGGACCTTCGAAAGGAGGAATCCGGTTCGATTTGAACGTGAACCTCGACGAGGTGAAAGCGCTTGCGGCGTGGATGACCTGGAAATGCGCGGTAGTGGATATTCCGTACGGCGGTGCCAAGGGTGGCGTATGCTGCGACCCCAGGCAAATGTCAGCCGGTGAAATCGAAAGATTGGTGAGGGCCTACACGCAGGCGATGGCCGATGTGTTTGGGCCCGACCGCGATATTCCCGCGCCCGATATGGGAACTGGCCCTCGTGAAATGGCCTGGTTGATGGACCAGTTCTCCCGCATCCAGGGCATGACAACGCACGCGGTCGTCACCGGAAAGCCCATTGTGTTGGGCGGATCCCTTGGACGTACTGAGGCTACTGGCCGTGGTGTCATGGTCACTGCCATGGCGGCCATGGAGAAACTCAAGATCAATCCCTATAAAGCAACCTGTGCTGTCCAGGGATTCGGCAACGTTGGCTCGTCAGCTGCACGGTTGCTGTCGGAACGCGGCCTCGTGGTTCAGGCGATCAGTGACGTGTCCGGGGCATATTACAATGAGAAGGGTATCGACATCGTGGCAGCGATGAAGTACCGCGAGACAAACAAAGGTTCGCTCGACGGTTTTGAAGGATGTGAGAAGATCACGAACGAAGACTTGCTCACGTTGCCGGTGGATGTACTCGTACCGGCAGCCACCGAGGACGTGATCACCAGCTCCAACGCGCCCAACATAAAGGCGAAGCTAATCGTCGAGGGAGCTAACGGCCCCACATCGTCGAAGGCGGACAAGATCATCAATGAGAAGGGCATCATCGTCGTGCCGGATATCCTCGCGAATGCCGGCGGTGTAACGGTTTCGAATTTCGAATGGGTTCAGAACCGCCTGGGTTATAAATGGACGGCGGACCGCGTCAACCGACGCTCTGACCGGATTATGAAGGATGCGTTCTCTAATGTTTTCAAAACGGCCACTCAATACAACGTGCCGATGCGGATAGCGGCTTATATGGTCGCGATCGACAAAGTCGCGAAGACATATAAATATCGCGGCGGGTATTGATGGTTAGATCCTTTCGCTTTCACCAAGGGTTCGGGTACCGGGTTGCCGGTTGTGGAATCGGGAATGTATGTTCAGCTGGCGTACGTGTCCGTAGGGATCGTGAATTCATTTACAATCAATGAGCGTGGTTCGACTCTGTTTTCCCGTTTAGGGTTAGCGTAATGGATGTGACCAAAATGCCCAGGTCCCCTGACGTTGCCCCGACTCCTTTTCAGGTACATCGGGGCAAGTCTGGTAACTGGCCACACCGCCTACGCATTTGACTCCGTCCGGCAAGGCCGCCATCCACCGCTGTTGTTGTCCTATCCAGGATTGTCCCTAACTTTACGCCGTAGAATATCATTTAAACCTGTCCAATGACTATACACAAAGAAGGCCATAGGATTCTGTTGGCGTTGACGGTTGTGCTGCTGCTGCTGAATTTTGGTGTCTATTATTATTTTCCGAACAACCTGCTGGCGCAGTACTCCCTCATCTTTGTGAGCGTCATTGTGTTTCTGCTCTTCCTGCAATTTTTCCGCAACCCGGTGTTCTCAGTGGTTCAAAACACGAGACACGTGTTGGCGCCCGCCGACGGCAAGGTAGTGGTGATCGAGGAAACGGAAGAAACGGAGTATCTGAAAGAACGCAGGAGACAAATCTCCATCTTCATGTCGCCGGTGAACGTCCATGTAAACCGTATGCCGGTAGGTGGAAAGATCAGCTTTTTCAAATATCATCCTGGAAAATATCTCGTTGCCTGGCATCCCAAGTCGAGCACGGAGAACGAACGAACGACCATTGCCGTGCGCATGAGCAATGGTGTGGAGATACTCTTCCGTCAGATAGCCGGCGCGTTGGCACGACGTATCAAGTGGTACGTGCAGGAAGGGGCGACATTGGAGCAGGGGCAGGAATTTGGGTTTATCAAGTTCGGTTCGCGTGTAGATATCTTCCTTCCGTTGGATGCAAAAGTTACCGTAAAGGTCGGCGATACGACGAAGGGCGGTCGGACGGTTATCGCGGAGCTACCGTAGAAGCGCATCCTGAACGCGGCCCCTCGCCAGGCCGACAGGACTTGCGGCGAAAGACCCGCGGATAAACGCGCGCATCGCGCTCGAAGATACCTCGGTCGATCCGGACTGTACTGCGAACTCGCTCTACCTTCTGGCCTGCGACACTTATTCCGCGTCTCTGTTTTGTTTTTTATGGCGGGTGCGAAGGGTAACTTTTTTGACTGAGGACAAGCTTTTCCCGTATTTTTTCGCTATCTTTAAGAATTCAGCATATCAAAAAAGTCCTCCTTTTATCATTTATTCCAGTTTAGATGCACCAGAGCCCCATTCGCTTTTCTTCGGCGCGAGCGGATTTTTTCTCCACGTTGAATCAGCGCGTTAACGAGTATTTCAAGTCCAATAACATCACGCGGTACGCAAACCGTGAAATGAAGATCAAAACGGTCGCGATGTATGCTATCTATCTTGTGCCGTATCTCCTGATCATCACCGGGGTCGTGTCGAACATTTGGTTGATGTTCGCCCTTTGCCTGGTAATGGGTATCGGGATCGGGGGCATCGGTTTGTCGATCATGCACGATGCCAATCACGGCGGCTACTCCAGGAAAGCGTGGGTAAATAATATGTTGGGCTTTTCACTGAACCTTATCGGCGGCAACGCGTTCAATTGGAAAGTACAACACAACGTCCTCCACCACACGTACACGAACATTCACGACGTAGACGAAGATATCAGTCCACGTGGCGTGTTGAGGATGACCCCTCACGGTGAATGGAAATGGTTTCACCGCTTTCAGTATTTGTATGCGTGGTTTTTCTACGGACTGCTTACGCTGGTGTGGGTATTGGTGAAGGATTTCGTCAGACTCATCCGGTATCAAAAGGACGGACTCGTAAAAAAACAGAAAGCCAACATCGTTACGGAATGGGCGATTCTCATCGCTTCTAAACTCTTTTATGCATTTTACATCTTCGTCTTGCCAATGTGGTTGTTGCCCGTTACGTGGTGGCAGGTGACGATTGGCTTCCTGTCGATGCATTACCTGGGCGGATTTATCCTTGCGATTATATTCCAGCCGGCGCACGTAATCGAGGGAACGGAGTATCCGCTGCCCGACGGCGACGGCAAGATGGAGAACAGCTGGGCGATTCATCAACTGCTCACGACAACGAACTTCGCGAACGACAACCGACTCCTGAACTGGTATGTCGGTGGATTGAATTTCCAGGTGGAACATCACCTCTTCCCGAACATCTGTCACGTGCATTACCGTAAACTCTCACCCATTGTGAAGGCCACCGCCGAGGAGTTCGGATTGCCATACAAATCACAGCGCACGTTCTTCGGTGCGATCAAGGGCCACGCGCGATTGTTGAAACAGCTGGGGATTAAGCCACAGCTGCAGCCGGCGATGGCTTGAGAGACCCGGAATAAGCCAGCGCTCGAGATCACTGCTCCCATCTTATTTTTTGTTTGTTGGTTTTTTTAACCTGATGACCTTTTCCGATGGCGCTCATGGCATTGGACGGCAACTCCCTGTCTGCTGCACTGATTTTCCAGTAGTCGAGCCAACACAGGTGAAAACTACTTTCGGGAGTTTCCGGGAAAGGCTACCGCGGCGCGGAGAGCGACCAGGAATCATCGTCAACGGTGAAAAATTCCCCGGATACCAATGGCAAAAATCTCTTTATTTGCTACTTCGTTATGCTACCCGTCCTTCTTCTTCATGGAGCGCTCGGCGCTAAATCGCAACTCAACGACCTCGCATCCACCCTGGATAGGCAGGGTTGGAGAACGCTAACCATGAACTTCTCCGGTCACAACCGCGAACCGTACCGCGACGATTTCGGGATCGAGGTATTTGCGGAGGATGTGGTGCAGTTCCTGGCGCGAGAGAAGATTGATTCCGCTCATATCTTCGGATATAGCATGGGTGGCTATGTCGCGCTGTGGCTGGCGCATCGCTGCCCGGAACGCGTGAGCAAGATCATTACCCTGGGAACGAAGTTCGACTGGAGCCCGGAGTCGGCGCAGAAGGAGATCGGAAAACTCAATCCCGAAAAGATTAAAGAGAAAGTACCCGCCTTTGCCCGCATTCTTGAAAATCGTCATGGTGACTGGAAAAAACTTGTAGAAAAGACAGCCGCAATGATGGAAGGACTTGGATCGAATCCCCTCCTGACCGAACAGGTCCTTTCCTCGATCAATCATCGCGCGCTCATTCTCCTCGGTGACCAGGACGACATGGCGGACAGAGCCTATAGCGAGCAGGTTGCGAAGTGCCTGCCGAAAGGAGAATTCAGGCTCCTGGAAAATACGACGCATCCCATTGAACGGATCAACACCGGTGAAGTAGGAAAATTGATCGGCGGATTCTTTTCCTCATAGGAACCGTATCCCCACACGACCTCCAAACCACATTCTCCGCTCCACGGAATCGCCGATCTTGTGATAAAAAATATTGGGTTCACTACGGGTAAACAACGGCCAATAGTCGTCGCGCTGCGAGTCGGTGAGATACAGATTGAGTGTTCCGCCAGCCGTGAGCGATATCTTAGGCGAAAGTTGTACATCCACGCCAAAGGTGAGTCGATTCAAAAGGTTGAGATATTTTAATGAGTTGCCCTCCATGACCTGGTGACTCGAGACATCTATATTGAGCGCGACGGTCCGCGACAGCGCCGGTGCGGTACCAACGCCATAGCCGAAGGTCCACAGAGTCGCCGCGTTGGAAAGTGTCCGGGGTTTTATTCCGGCAGTGATGATGTTGTAAAATCCACGTACCCCCGTGCGGAAGGCCAGGTTGGTGGAGAACACTTCATCCGCCGACAATTCGATCTTGTGATATCCCTTCGCAACAAAGCTGATGAGTCCGACCGGAATGCCGGTCACGGAGTCCGCCACGTTGAAGACGCCGACCTGGGCCCCGTCGATACTCAGGCCGACATTCATAACACCCACCTGGACACCATCGACATCACCGCCAGCAACGTTGAGCACGCCCGCGATCTGGCTGCCGGTGAAACCCTTCGTGGCAACATTCGCTACACCGGCGATCTGTGCACCGGATAGTTCCTGTGTCGCATTGACTACACCCGCGACCTGAGCAACGGACACGTCCTTCGTGGCGTTGATTACCCCGGCAATCTGGATCGTCGCCGAGGAGGAGGCGTTGGCGATACCGGCGAGTTGAACACCGGTAGCTGCGGAGGGCGAGACGTTGGCGATGCCGCCGACGACAATACCCGACGCCGTACCGCCGTTGAAGTTCCAGAGCCCTGATAGCTGTACACCATCGAAATCGTGGCCAACATGATTAAAGAGGCCCGCCGCCTGGAATCCCGTAACATCGTGGCGCGCGATGTTAAACAAGCCACCCAGTTCAAATTTTGTCGTACCCATCGAGTAACCCCCCAACACATTCAGTGAATATTTGTTGACGACGTTTCCGCTCATCCCGTGGTTGCTGCCCGCGAACGGCAGGAAAGAAACCTGTATGTCACGGTAGAGGGTATCCTGTACATTGGCCATCGTAACCCGCTGACGTTTGTAAAGCTTCGGTTCTTTCCTGGACTCTTTCTTCGGTTTGTTCCACAAACGCTTCAGCTTGCTGCCAACGCTGTCAGTCATGATGTCGAGTCGCCGGTTCACTTTCATGGAGATGTTCATGAGCCGTTGCCGGTTGGAGACATGGATGACCGTGTCGGAATAATTCATCCTGTGAATGGAGAGCCTGAGGTCGGAGGGCGGTCGCGGTACTTCCATTTCGAAGTAGCCGAAACTATCCGTCATCGCCGACGCCAACGTCACGGGTTCATATACGGTTACGTTGGAAAGTCGCTGACCGCTTGTCTCGTCAATCACGTAACCCTTCAGGGTTATCGCTTGTTGTTCTTTTTTTTTAGGACGCGTGAGAATGATATAGTCACCGCGCGACTTGTACGCGACCCTCCCATTGAAAAGCTGATCCAGGATCTCGCGCACCGTTTTGTCGACAAACTCTCCGGTGATGGGCCTTTCCTCCGCGACGGCACCCGCGGCGTACGAGAAGGTAAAGTCACCGCGATCGGCCAGGGCCTGCAACGCCGACTCGACCGGTTGGTCCCGGAAAGATATCGTCAGCTGCCTTTCGAGGGGAGGCGTGCTCTGTCCTTGTGCATGGAGAAAGGTCAGGACGAAAACGATCAGGAAAATAAATGCCCTACTCACAGCCTTCGCCCTCCAGTATTATTTTTCCTGATTCCGTGCTCATTGAAATTTCGAGGGTTTCCGCAATTACCGAAGCGATGACATCGATGTCTTCGCGGTCGAAGGAAACCGTGAGACGGCAGTTTTTCAGCTGATCATGGATCACGATCGGGGTGTCGTACACGGCGTTCAATGTGTTCACAACCTCCTCTAATCGCGTATCGCGGAAAATGAATGTCAAGGTCTTGTACGTAGCCGTATTCGGCATCGGTTCGATCACGCTGAAGGTGTCTTCGGTTTTGTTGTATACGCCGGATTGTCCTGCCTGCACGTGAACGCCGGGTTTGTTGCTCGAGTAGAATCGTACTTCGCCTTCGTCGACGGTCACGATGATGGACTGCCCGTCGGACTCGGCCTTGACGTTGAACGAGGTACCGATGTCCTGGATAAATACTTCGCCCGTCTGGACAATAAACTTCCCTGAAGATTTCTCGTCAACGGTAAAGTAGGCTTCTCCCGTGAGCGCTACCTTGTGTTGTCCTGTGCTCCGATCAAATGAATAATCGATGGTAGAATGGCGGTTCAGGACGACCTGGCTACCATTTGGGAGTGTGTCGGTGATGATCTTGTCCGTGCTCGCCACGGCATAGGCCGGTATCGCCGGAGACTGCGTCTGTTTATAGACAAAGATACCCACGGTGATCAGCACCATCACGCTGGCGGCGATGCGTGCAAGATAGCCGAAGTTGACAGCAGGACGCATGTGTACCGTCCTGGCGCGCTTACCGGCCTTGTTGTCAATGCGGGCTTTCATCTTTTCCCAGGCTTTGTCGGTGTCGAACATCACGTCCGTCGCGGCCCCCGCCTTTTCAAAGATGGTTTTGAGCTGATTATAATATCGCCGGTTCTCCTCGCTCTCGGATATCCATTTGATGAGGAAAGCATGCTCTTCGGCCGTTGCTTCTCCGGAAAGCGACTTTCCAATCAGTTCGTCGATATGGTTATCCCGCGTCTGCACTCAGACCAAAAAAAGGTTTAGTAACAAAATCAATAGCGGTAAATAGTCCTGGAGCTCCTCGCGCATAATCTTCAGCGCTTTTCCCATATGGTTCTCCACGGTCTTCACCGAGATGCCGAGTTGTTCTGCGATCTCGGCGTATTTCAGTTCTTCGAACCGGCTCAATTTGAACACCAACCGGCATTGCTCGGGCAGTTTGCTGATGGCCTTTTGGATCTGCTTTTGAAGTTCCGCCGAATGGATCTCTTCGTTGATGGAATCGTGCGTCTCTGTGCCGGTGTTCAGGGTTTCGACGGCGTGGACCTGTCGCACTTTCCGGTGTTTCAGGACGTTCAGGCACGCATTCCGCACCATAGCATAGAGGTAGGGTTTCAATGCAGTGCGGATATTCATCGTTTCGCGTTTTTCCCACAAGGACATAAATGTATTCTGCACGATCTCTTCCGCCTCTTCCCGGTCCTGCAAGTACGTGTACGCGTAACTACACAACGGCTGATAGTAGGTCCTGAAAGACATCTCAAAAACGGTCATGTCGCCTTTTGCCAGCGCTTCCAGTAGCTGAGTATCGGGTAAATTCACCGTTTTTGATTTTCGGGTCGGTGCAATTTACGGTTTTAAGGCGTTCAGGGTTATGACAATCGAAATAAGGGGAACCCCTACGTAGACTGGAAACTTTTTTTGTTCGGCGAACGAGTGTTCCCCCGTGGCCAGCGACCATCAGACCAGGGACCAGCCAACCAGCGCCGGGCCCGCAATTTAGTCCTGATGCCGTTTTGGGCTTCATCGTTCCTGCCTTAACTTGTGACTTTTTTACGGAATATGTTGACCGCCGAGGAATGCTTTCTGGTTTTTCAACGCAGTATCGATGACTACCACCAGGTGGACCACGTCGATGCCCCCATGAAAAGCCCGTACGGAGAGGAGACCTTTGAAGACCTCCTCTACAGGAAAAACTGGATCGACACGGTGCAGTGGCACCTCGAGGATATTATTCGTAACCCGGATATAGACCCGGTTGAAGGATTGACTATTAAGCGCAGGATCGACCGATCGAACCAGGATCGAACCGATATTGTAGAAAAGATCGACGATTATTTCCTCGACGTATTCAAAGATGTGAAGCCTGGAAATAGTGCCCGGCTGAACTCGGAAACACCGGCATGGCTGCTTGACAGGATGA
>CAZIAG010000038.1:0-877 GCA_964537375.1 uncultured Roseivirgaceae bacterium | reverse complement strand
GTTGAAGATCTTTCACATGCGGGAACAGACCTTGCGCACCGATGCGACGGACGATCACATTGCCCGATGTAAGGCAAAACTCGACGTACTCCTGGAACAGCAAGGTGACATGAAAACGGCGTTCGACGAACTCATGGAAGATATTCGCGCGGGAAGGCGCCGTTTCAAGGTATATCGCCAAATGAAGATGTATAACGACTCGACACTTAATCCGGTGTTGTACAGCGAGAAGAAAAATCAAGCGTAAACATTTTTTGCCGCGACCGTGTTTAGTTGAATATTGGACAAAGAACCTCTATCGAAACCGCATTGACAAAACTCCTCGTTCTGCGTTTTTCGGCCATGGGCGACGTCGCGTTGCTTCTGCCTGTGTTGAGATCATTGGTAGCGAACCATAGCGACGTGGAAGTCACGGTAGTGACCCGCCCGAAATTCGCGCCCTTCTTCTATGATATTGAACGGGTCACGGTTTTTCCCGCCGATGTCGACTACACCTACAATGGCGTGCTGGGCATGCGAGATCTCTTTCGGGCATTGATTCGAAAGGGTCGTTATGATGTTGTTGTCGATGTCCATAACCATCTTCGCACAAAAATACTGCGTACGCTTTTCCGAATCTTTGGAACCCAGGTGATCGTGTTTGAGAAGGGGCGCCTGGAAAAGAAGGCCTTTGCCCGAAAGGAAAACAAAGTGGTGACGCCCCTTATGCACACCGTCGACAGGTATCGGTTCGCATTTGAACGCGCCGGATTTCCGTTCGGGGTTCAGCCCGGCGACCACTTTGTGCTCAACCCGTCGCTCGAACAGGCCGCCAATGAATGGCTCGAGAAAAACCAGCTCGTGAAGAACGAGCGGTGGCTAGGCATCGCGCCCTTCG
>CAZIAG010000037.1:0-14809 GCA_964537375.1 uncultured Roseivirgaceae bacterium | reverse complement strand
GTATCCAGGGTACGACGCACGGCTCTCCGTATACTTATGACACGCATGTACCCATGTTGTTTTACGGACACGGCGTAAAGAAAGGATCTTCGGTGCGATATCATCCGATAACCGATATTGCGCCGACCGTCAGCGCGCTGCTCAATATTCCATTCCCTTCCGGATGTACGGGTCAGCCGATCGCGGAATTGTTCGGCGAGTAGTATGACATTCGCTGGTGAAAAGTTTATCTTGAAAAAATAATCGAACCCCATACGCATGAGCGAAAAAAGTTTTAAGCCCGTACTCGGTCTTTGGGATGCCACGATGATTGTGGCGGGCTCCATGATAGGCTCCGGTATTTTCATTGTCAGTGCCGACATCGTAAGAAACGTGGGAAGTGCCGGCTGGCTGATCGGTGTCTGGCTGATTACCGGGTTCATGACCATCACCGCTGCGGTTAGTTATGGCGAACTCAGTGGGATGTTCCCCCGGGCTGGTGGTCAATACGTTTACCTTAAGGAAGCATACAATCCGCTGACGGCATTCGTCTATGGCTGGAGTTTTTTCGCCGTGATCCAGACCGCCACGATCGCCGCCGTTGGTGTTGCCTTTGCAAGGTTCTCCGCGTATGCATTTCCGTGGATGAGTGAGACAAACAAGCTCTTTGACCTCGGCTTTATCGATATTTCTGAGGAGCAGATCTGGCCGTTCGTCTTCACCGGGACGGCGATCCTGATGATCGTCCTGCTTACGTGGGTAAATACCCGTGGTATAAGAGAAGGAAAAGCGATCCAGGGAACCTTTACGGTGTCGAAGGTCCTGGCCCTGCTTGGCCTGATCGTTTTTGGTTTTCTGCTCGCTGATCATAGCTATTGGGCTGAAAACTGGGCAACGGGATTCACGGCACGCCAGGATTTCGGTGTCAATGCCGAAGGTCATATTCCTACCGGGTGGAGTGCCATTGGCGGTGTTACGCTACTGGGCGCTATTGCTGCGGCCATGACTGGCTCACTGTTTAGTAGCGACGCCTGGAACAACGTTACGTTCATTGCAGGAGAGATTAAGAATCCAAGGCGCAACATAGGGTTGAGCCTTTTCCTCGGGACATTGCTGGTCACGGTACTCTATGTGACTACCAACGCGATGTACCTCCATGTACTTCCTCTTGATGGTATTGCTTTTCCAAAAGAAGATCGGTTGGCGATTGCCGCCGCCAATGAGATGTTCGGCGATGCGGCGAAAATGATCATTGCTGTGTTGATCATGATTTCGACCTTCGGATGCAACAATGGCCTGATCCTGGCCGGTGCCCGTGTTTATTACACCATGGCCCGCGACGGATTGTTCTTTAAGAAGGCGGGTGAACTGAATTCACATGCCGTACCCCAATGGGCTCTCTGGGCACAATGCGTGGTAGCATCACTGCTTTGCCTCAGTGGTCGTTACAGCGACCTCCTCGATATGATCTCGTTCGTTGTCGTGCTCTTTTATGCGCTCACTATCGGGGGCATCTTTATCCTCAGGAGGAAACGTCCTGATGCGGAGCGGCCTTACAAGGCGTTCGGCTATCCGGTGCTGCCAGCAATCTACATTTTGATGGGATTGTCGTTCTGTGTCTTGTTGATCATCTTCAAACCCACCTTTACGTGGCCGGGGTTGCTGATCGCCCTGTTGGGAATTCCGATCTATTACCTCGTATTGAGCGGCAAAAAGGAGAAAGCGGAGAAGGAGTTAAAGGATGTGTGAGTGTATCTGGCGCGCGATCACATGAAGCGCGTCGTCGAAGGAGTGCGGTTCGTACCCGAGTTCCTTTCTTGCCTTGTCGATTACGAACCCGGTGCGAAGCGGCCGTCGTGCCGGTTGCCTGAACTCTTGTGAGTTGGTTGCCGAGATGAGACGTTTGTCGAGGTTGAAAAACTCCGCCGTCTTCAGGGCAAGATCATAAGGGGTCATGAAATCCTTGCCGGAAATATGATAGATGCCCGTGGCGTTTTTCTTGATAGCCAGGTAACAGCCCATGGCCAGGTCCTCAGCCAATGTTGGTGTGCGCCACTGATCATTGACGACACGAATCGCTTTCCCCGCTTCCAGGCTGTCCTTTACCCACAGCACGATGTTCGACCGGCTCATATCGTGTGTAATCCCATACACGAGAACGGTACGTATAACGCACCATGAAATATCGCTTGCCTGGACAAGCTTCTCACCCTCAAGTTTTGTTTCCCCGTAATAGTTCACGGGATTCGGTCTGGCGGTTTCATCGAGTGGTCCGTTCGTTCCATCGAACACAAAGTCCGTTGACACGTGGATAAGGCGGCCATTGATCTTGCGGCAGGCTTCGATGAGATGGCTCACGGCTTCGACATTGATACGCCAACAATCTTCCTGGTGAGTTTCGCACTGATCAACCAGCGTCATGGCCGCACTATTCACCACCACATCGGGCCGGGTCTTCTCGAGCGTGGATACTACCGACTCCCGATCGGTGATATCGAGTGGAAAAAACTGTCCGCGTCCAACCGGTGTCGAAAGGTTGCCACGAGCAGTGAGAATAGGCTCGATGGCTTCGTCAGTGAGAAGCAGGGATGCAAGCTTTTGTCCGAGCAAGCCGTTGGATCCGGTCAGTAGTACCTTCATTCGTCTATTCTTCCGGGTACTTATAGCCAAATTGCTTTTCGATCTTTGACTTTTTCATTTCTTCAACCCTAACCGTCATGGGTATGTCCTCAACGGGGCGGTCGAACTGGTCTTTTGGCTGCGCCGCTATCTTGTCGATTACATCCAGTCCGCTGATGACTTTTCCGAAAACAGTATACTGTCCGTCAAGATGCGGTGCGCCTCCCACGGTGGTGTAGGCCTTAAGCTTCTCCGGGTCGATTTCGTTTTCCACGGATATCCCCAACTGTGCCTCTATGGTCGGCTTCAGGCTCACCAGGTACGACTGCACGAGTTCGGCATCCCCTTCCTGTTGGATGCTTCTCAATGAATCCAGGTGTTCTTTGTTTTCCGGATTCTGGAAGAATTGCTGGAGTGCTCTTGTGAATTTCTGGTTATCGATTTTGAGTTCATTTTCGGAAAACGTTCTGCCATGAACGATGTAAAACTGACTTCCGCTGCTCGCCTTTGTGGGATTCATGGCATCCCCGAGTCGTGCGGCGGACAGCGCGCCTTTCTCGTGAAAAAACTTTGGATTGAACTCCGCCTCGACCGTGTATCCCGGTCCCCCATTTCCCAGGCGCTGCCCGCGCTGGGCGTTCTTCGACTCTGGATCACCCCCTTGGATCATAAATCCCTGGATGATGCGGTGAAAGAGCAGGCTGTCGTAATAATGCTCTTTAGCCAGTTTAATGAAGTTCTCCTTATGCTTGGGAGTTTCATCATAGAGAATGGCGATCATGTCGCCGAAGGGTGTACTGATGGTTACCACGTAATCTTTCTTTTGGGTGCAGCCTTCGAAGGCAATGGACAGCGTCAACGCCGTCAAAAAAAGAATTCTCTTCATACTTCCAATCGCTTACGCCGCAAAATAGCATTTTGTCGGCAAAGAGCTGGTTCGGTGCACAGCAGATTCGATGGATAATATCTGTGCCAAGGGACTTGGTCACCGGTTTGTCACCTGTTAACCGATATAGCACATGGCAAATCTGAGCGTGTAAAACTCCCTCTCAAGATTCTCTATTGAGGGGTAGGAGAGTATTTTTCAATAGTTTACGGAGACTGGCCTGGGGCAGCTGGCCAAGCATTAACCCTTGACTTCTTTTCTGATTTGATGCAGGATCTCCGCACCACCGTTGACGAGCACTTCGTTGGCTACGGATTTTCCGAGCTCCTTTCCTTCGTCAACAGGCGCTGATCGCTTCACCTTGACGACTTGTTGTCCGTTCAATGAAATGATTCCAGCCTTTAAGGTGATGGTATTGCCTTCCAGCCATGCAAAGCCAAACGAAGGAATACTGCAACCTCCCTCGAGCGTCTTCAAAAAGGCTCTTTCCGTACGCAGGCATGACGCCGTTTGAGGATCATTCACCCACCTTTCGACGATCTCCTTCTTTTCGAACGCAAGTTTCTTATGGCACTCCACGGCGATGCTTCCCTGGCCGACGGGCGGAACGAAATAGCTGGTGGATAACTGTTCCGTGATGAGGTTGGTGTAACCCATCCGATGAATTCCCGCATAGGCGAGGATCAATGCGTCGCAATCGCCATTCTCCAGTTTGGAAATTCTCGTTTGAAGGTTTCCCCTGACGGGAACGACGTCTGCCTGGGGATAAAAATGGCGCACAAAGGCCACGCGCCGGGTCGAGGAAGTACCGAGTCTGATCCCCGGCGCGTCGAGTCGGATGTCTTTGCGATTGCTCACCACGACATCATTCGGGATCTCGCGCTGCGTGAACGCAATGATCTCGAGCTCATCAGGTAACTCCGACGATAAATCTTTTGCACTGTGTACTGCAATGTCGATGCTGCCGTCAAGGAGTTTCTCTTCGATCTCTTCAGTGAATACGCCCTTGCTGCCGATCTTGGCGATGGAGACGTTCTGAATCTTGTCGCCGCGCGTTTCAATGGGGACGATTTCTGTACGACATCCGGATGCCTGGATGAGGCCCGCAACATGATTGGCCTGCCACATAGCGAGCTTACTTCCGCGGGTACCTATGCGAATGACCCTATTCATTTGGTTTCAGGTCTTTTGCGACGGAGAGCGAAAGGTCGAGGAAGATCATCTTCGCGCTGCCGTTGCGCTCAAGGTGATGACTGGCATCATTCAACAGTCCAACGAAACGATCGATCTTCTCGAGGTCGACGGTCTTGCCGAAACGCTCTGCGAAGACAAGCTCTTCGCCGTGCGCGCGGTTCATTGCCCCGGCCCCTTCTACCTGGAGCAGCGTTTCGCGCATCATGTTCATGGCGTACACCATAAGATTTCGTTGACTCAGCTTATCAAGCGCGTGAAACTCTTCAGCCAGCCCCAGCAGTTCTGCGTAGTTTGAACGGTAACATGCGCGCATCCAACGGGCGAAGATCTCGCTGTTATTATCCTTTTCTTCTTCCAGTAATCGAAGCGCCATGCTCAATTTTCCATCCGCGAGCTGAACTACCTGGTCTATGCGGCGTTCTTCGCTGCTCGTATGTTCCCTTAACCAGTCGCGCACCTCGTCGTCTGTGAGCAAGGGGATGTTCACCAGCTGTGTCCTTGAGAGGATCGTTGGCAGGAGCTGGTCTGCCGCATTGGAGACAAGCAGGAAAAAGGTGTTGGGAGAAGGCTCTTCCAATACCTTTAGAATTCCGTTGGCCGCGGCCGAGTGCATAAACTCCGGTTGCCATATGATCATCACTTTGTTGGTGCTCTCGAAAGGTTTCAATGACAACGTTTTGATGATCTCCCGGCTCTCATCTTTCGAGATAATGGGATGCTTATCTTCACCCCCGTAATAGTTCGCCCAGTCGTCTAGCGTGCCGAAAGGTTGCTCGCTGAGGAAAGACCTCCATGTCTTTAGTGTCTCGGCCTTGAAGCGTTCTTCGTCTTTGTCGTTCTTGATATTGCTGACAGGGAAAACAAAATGCGTATCGGGATGGATGAACTTCAGACTTTTCACGCACGCGGGGCATTGACCACAGGCGTCGGTTCCCTTATTCTCGCAGTGGAGGTAGGTGGCGTATGCAATCGCGAGTGGCAGGTTTAGGGCGCCGGGTGGTCCGGCGAATAATTGCGCGTGCGCTGCATGGTTCGTTTTCACTGCTTCCGTGAGCAGCGACTTCACATATCCCAGACCGGGGATGTCCGAAAACTTCATGTGCCAAAGTTGAACATCTTTCCGCAGAATAGAAAGAGACGGGTAGTTGATGACGGGTACCCTGCGCTGCGTGAAGGGGTATCGGTTGCCGGTTTGCCGGTTGTCTGTTTGAGGGTTGGGGTGGGGACCGAAGCCGGAATAGGTCAGCCTCACGACGGATATCGGATAGATTCAGCGCGGGCCCCTCAATACAAGCTGTGGACCGTCGACAAGACTCCACATTATCCACGTTCCCAGACGCGGAACACGGAAGTCATTGAAAATACGGCTTCGAGGATCTTCTGTTCTTTCTCGTCGAGGGAAATGTTGCGGCGTGACATCACGCGGGATGCTACTTCGAGGGCTTTGTCAAGACGGAACGTGGATAGTCCGCTCGTACCTCCCCAGGTGAATGCCGGAATATATTTTCTGACATAGCCGTCGCCAAAGATGTTTGCGGAGACGTCGACAATCGTGCCGGTGTTGAACATGGTATTGATGCCGGTCTTGCTGTGATCCCCCATCATGAGGCCGCAGAATTGCAAACCGGTGTTCACAAAGGATTGATCGGCGTGGCTCCAGACGGAGACATTGTCGTAACTATTTTTCAGGTTGGAGGTGTTGGTGTCGGCGCCGAGGTTGCACCATTCGCCGATGACTGAATTTCCCATGAATCCATCGTGCGCCTTGTTGCTATAGCCAAAGATCACCGAGTTGCTCACTTCGCCGCCGACCTTGGAAAACGGTCCGACCGTGGTGTCGCCGCGCATCTTCGCGCCCATGTTGAGGTGCCCCGACTCGCAAATGGCGAACGGGCCTCGCATGATGGCACCCTCTTCGATAATTGCATTTGGACCAATGTATACCGGGCCGCCCAATGCATTGATGCGGGCAGCTCGAATCGTGACACCCTCTTCGACAAACACATTCTCTTCGCCATAAACGATTGTATGAGGATCGGTAATCCCGGCAGACTTTCGATGGGCGGTAAGCAGCGAAAAGTCGGCACGGATCTGATTTCCGTTTTCCTGGAATATACGCCAGGGTCGTTCGATAACGGTAACGTCCCCGGCGTACTCGGTCGTATTGGTGGCGTTCATTTCGCCCTGCGGGTTCCGGGCAGCCAGGAGTCGTGCACCCTTCACCAGGAACGTGCCGGATTTCAAGTCTTTCAGGGTGTTTACCAGTCCTGCATCGGGGCAAAGTGCCCCGTTGATCAGCAGGTTGTCATCTTCCGATCGAAGGGGATATTTTGCCTGCAGGTATTCTTCGGTTTTGAATGACACGGGCTGCCCCAGCCACTTTTCCCATTTCGCGGCAACGGTGAGGATGCCGACCCGAATGCCGGCGACCGGTCGTGTGAAGGTAAAGGGCAGCAGGTTTAGCCGAATTTGTGGGTCGTCGAAGAGGATGACATTCATTGGTTCAAAATAACGCTGTTTCTACGACAATGCGTCCTTCAAACAAAAAAAGGTCTTCGGATGAAGACCTTAAAAACAGTGTATAATTGAAGAAGTAATTATGCTTTCTTGTACTTGTTCCGGAATTTCTCCACCCGGCCAGCTGTATCAACAAACATCTTCTTACCTGTAAAGAACGGATGCGACGCGGAGCTCACTTCAACTTTGATCAGCGGATACTCGTTGCCGTCCTCCCACTTGATCGTCTCCTTCGTATGCTGCGTGGAACGGGTCAAAAACTTATAATCACTGGACGTATCCCAGAAAATAACCTCACGATACTCGGGATGAATGTCTTTTTTCATATCAAAATCTGCGTTTTTCCCCTAAAAGGGACTGCAAAGATAAGGGTTAGGGACCAAAATCCAATCCATGGACTAAGAGAATTTATCACCCCGGACGTTCCCTGAACGCCAAAAAAATACCCAAAATTGGCATTTCAGGGGCTTTGACCGCCGACCGGCTGGCCGTTTTTGCGGGGAAATTCCGGTGGCTTTCCCCGGAGCGGTTTCTGAAAAGAATTCAAAGACGGCAAATTGCTGATTTGTATTTTTGCAGGATAGTCATGAGATTTTTCGCTAGCCTGTGCCTTGCTCTCGCGATTTGCTCGCAAGCTGCCTATTCCCAAAGTGCTTACGCACCCCTGAACGACGACTATTATCATTGGATCGACCGCTACGAGGTAAAGTCCGGACGGACCCTCGGTCCCCTCTTTACAGCGGTCAAGCCATATGAGCGGTCCGCCATCGTTGCGTACATGGATTCTGTTGAGTTCTTTGGTCTTATTGCGTCGACGACCGACCGGTTCAACTACGAATACCTGCGCAGCGACAGCTGGGAATGGTCAAATACGGCGACCGCTGACTCGGGCAGGCCTGTGTTCCGGCATTTCTACAAAAAGAAATCCGACTTCTTCCATGTTCGCAACGACGACTTCGACCTGCACATCAACCCGCTGATTTACCTCGGGGCAGGGCAGGACTCCCGTCGTGATGATTTGCTTTTCGTCAACAGCCGCGGTGTGGAGGTGCGGGGTATGGTGGACGGCAAGGTCGGCTTCTATACCTATCTCACCGATAACCAGGCGCTCTTTCCGCAGTACGTCTCAGATCGTGTGAAGGAATTCGGCGTGATTCCCCATGAAGGATTTTGGAAGCAATTCAAGGAGGGTCAGGGAGTGGACTTTCTCCAGGCAAGGGGATATGTCACCTTCAACGCCACCCGGCACATCGGCGTCCAGTTTGGGCACGACAGGTTCTTCGTCGGGAATGGCTACCGGTCGCTGATCCTCTCGGATTTTGCTCCGCCTTCGTTGTTTCTGAAGGGTAACGTGAGGGTGTGGAAGATCAACTACCTTTTTCTGGTCAACCAGATGGTGGCCGATAATCACGTCATCCCGGGCACAGGAAGTTATCCGAACAAATACAACGCCTTTCATCACCTGAGTGTCAATATCGGCAGGAAGTTCAACCTTGGGGTGTTTGAGTCGGTGGTTTTCAGTCCGGACGACTCCACCGGGGCCAATCAATTTCGCTTCGACTACCTCAACCCCATCATCTTCTACAGGGCGATCGAGCAGCAGAACGGCAGCAGCGACAATGTGTTGTTGGGGATGGATTTCAAATGGATCGTCGCCCGGAACCTGTCGCTGTACGGGCAGTTCGTACTGGACGAGTTTGTCATTGACCATATTCGCGATCAGAACGGATGGTGGGCAAACAAGTTCGGTGTTCAGGTGGGTGGAAAGTACGTCGATGCGATGGGTATTTCCAACCTTGACCTGCAAGGCGAGATCAACATCGTCAGGCCGTATACGTATTCACACGGCACAAACTACGGCAACTACTCGAGCTACAATCAACCAATGGCCCATCCGTTGGGGGCGAACTTTCGCGAGGTGGTGGGTATACTTCGTTACCAGCCGTTACCGCGGCTGAACATCACAGGTACGCTTTCGCTGATGGAGATTGGGCGCGATACGACGGGCGTCAACTGGGGTAGCAATATCCTGAAACTCAATACGACTCGTGAACAGGAGTTTGGCAATACGCTGCTTCAGGGTGTGAAGAGCCAGGTTCTTTTTGCGAGGTTCACGGCCTCCTGGCAGCTTAAGCATAATCTTTTTGTGGATGGGGTCTTCCTTCTCCGGAAAAGTGAGAGTGCCGACCCCGCGCATGACAACAACACAACGGCAAGTTCACTAGCTTTGCGGTGGAATATTCCACAGCGTCACTACGACTTTTAACATCAGATGAAGATCTATCTTCGGATTTTGAGATACGCGCCTAATGCCGTTCCCCGGCTGATCCAGTTTTTGATCTATTCCGTTCTCGGGATTGCATTCAGTGTGGTGTACATGACTTTGCTGATCCCGATGCTGAGCGTGTTGTTCGGTTCCGCGGAGGAACGGGCAAAGGAGGTAGCGCCCGCAGCGCTACCCGATTTTTCATTTACGATCGATTATGCCCGACAGGCGTTCAACTACCATTTCCATAACATCATACAGGCCGAGGGTCCGTTGGGGGCATTGACGTTTATTTGTATTGCCATTCTTGTCAGCGTTGTCCTGGCTAACGCGTTTCGTTATATGGAACGGATGGCGGCCTCGCGTTTGAAGGTCGACATCGTGAAGAATATGCGCATGCATATCTTCGAGAATGTCACAAAACTTCATATCGGCTATTTTAATACCAACAGGAAGGGTGACCTGATTTCCCGGTTCACGAACGATGTTGTTGAAGTAGAGACTGCCGTGGTGAATAGCCTTAAGTTCGTGTTGAAGGAGCCGCTCACCATCATCGCCTATTTCTCTGTGTTGTTCTTCTTATCCGCCAAGCTTACCCTATTCACGTTGATCATGCTTCCGTTGATCGGGGGAATTCTGGCGGAGATCGTCAAGCGGTTGAAGAAGAAGGCCGTGCAAAGTCAGGAGTCTGTTGGACGTGTCGTCAATATTCTTGATGAAACGTTCTCGGGCATGCGTGTCGTGAAGGCGTTCAATGCGAGACGGTTTATCCTGAAAAAGATCGATGATGAGACGTCTTATCATCGAAAGGTAAACTTGTCGATCTCGCGAAAGAATGAACTCGCCTCGCCAGTATCCGAGACGCTCGGTGTAATGATCGTGGCGGGCATTCTTTATTTCGGTGGTACACTCGTGCTGACGGAACAGTCCGACCTGAAGCCGGAACAGTTTCTCGGGTTTCTTGCCTTTTTCGCACAGCTGATACAACCAGCCAAGAACTTTTCAAATGGCGTCACGTCTGTACAGAAGGGTACGGTTTCCGCGCAACGTATATTTGAAATTGTCGACACAGAACCCGTCATTCAAAACAAACCGAACGCCATTAAGCTGGAGAATTTTTCGGAGAGTATCGAGTTCGTGGATGTGAGTTTCGCCTACGGTCACAAACGCGTGTTAAAGAATGTAAACCTTAAAGTGGAGAAGGGGAAGACGATCGCGCTGGTTGGTCCTTCGGGTGGCGGGAAGTCAACGCTGGCCGACCTCGTGCCCCGGTTCTACGATCCGACGGAAGGGGAAGTGCGAATTGACGGGGTATCGCTTACCGACTATGAAGTCGAATCGCTGCGAAGGCAAATGGGCGTTGTAACGCAGGAATCCATTCTCTTCAACGATACCATCTTCAACAACATCGCCTTCGGGATGGAGAACGTCAGGGAGGAGGATGTGATCCATGCGGCGAAGGTGGCCAATGCTCACGACTTCATTATGCAGACCGAGTTTGGTTACCAGACTACCATTGGTGAGCGGGGTTCCAAGCTCTCCGGGGGACAGCGGCAACGGCTAAGCATAGCCCGGGCGGTGTTGAAGAATCCGCCGATCCTTATCCTCGACGAGGCCACGTCGGCGCTGGACTCCGAGTCTGAGAAGCTCGTGCAGGACGCGTTGAATAACCTGATGAAAAACAGGACCTCCATCGTGATCGCCCACCGGTTGAGTACGATCCAGCACGCGGATGAGATCATCGTGATCCAGAATGGCCGCATCATCGAGCGCGGAACCCACGATGCTCTCATCGACCAGAGCGGGCTCTACCGGAAGCTTACGGAGATACAGAAAGTGTAGCGCTGCCGATCCGGGTTTTTGGCGACTAGGTTTTTTTGATTTACCTTTAACCTCAGCTACTTTGTATACCCTAACCCCATGAACAGGAACAGGCTCATTTTTTACGCGATCTTTGCCGCCTTCCACCTCATACTTCTTGTTTTCACATTGTATGTCGAGGCCAACCGCGACGACTTTGGACTTCTTGGCCAGATACTCAAGTGGATGTCGTGGCTCAAATACGGAGCGATGTTGGGCCTGGTGCTGCTCATCGTCGATGTAGCGTGGGTCATGATCAGCAACAGTGAAAACGACCGCGAAAAGGAAGCGCTCCACGACGAGATCAATACGTTGAAAGCAAAGCTTTTTGATTTGCAGGAGGCGTCGAAACAACCCGTCGAGAAACCCGTGAATCCCGGTGCGAATAATTGAGTGAAGGAGAGGGGCATTTTTGCGTCCCCCCTCCTCGGGTCTTGTGCCTCGCGGTTACCCTCGCTTGGTGAAAGGTTAAATTGAGTGTCCTTAAATCGAAAGACCAGCCATGAATTAAGGGGATTTCTTCAGGGGTTTCCGGGTTACGGATTCGTGTGCTGGATTCGCTCAACAGAAATCTCCTTAGGTTTTCCTGATCGCAATTGCGCCATTCCATTATTTCCAATCGTCTGATTTTTCTTTACCTTGTCACCACTGCGGTCGTCGCAGCAGGTATCAGGAAAACCCTCTCTTATGCTGGCAAAAACTTTTGGCAGCGCAGTTCATGGCGTTAATGCGCGCACCATTCTCGTCGAGGTCGCCGTAGGTCAGGGGCTGAAATATTGTATCAGTGGACTCCCCGACACCGCGGTAAAGGAAAGTCAACACCGTGTTGAGTCGGCGCTAAAGACGTTCGGCTACTTCATGCCAAGGGAAAAGACCGTTGTCAATCTCGCTCCCGCCGACATCAAAAAGGAAGGCTCAGCCTATGATCTGCCCATCGCCCTCTGTATTCTCCAGGCGTCCGGACAGATGTACTCGGTTGGACTCGACCGCTATGTGATCATGGGCGAGTTGTCACTGGATGGTGTCCTTCGTCCGATAAAGGGGGCGTTACCTATCGCTATTCAAACACACGAGGAAGGGTTCAGTGGCTTTATCCTGCCGGAAGAAAATGCCCGGGAAGCAGCGGTGGTAGAGGGACTTCGGGTAATTCCCGTGACAACGCTTAAGGATGCCGTTGACTTCCTCATGGACAGGCGTGAGATTCCGCCGGTACGTGTGGATACACAGGAGATTTTTGCGACAAGACTGAATCACTATGACAGTGACTTCCGCGACGTACAAGGTCAGGAGAACATCAAACGCGCCCTCGAGATCGCCGCTGCAGGTGGCCATAACGTTATCATGATTGGTCCACCAGGGGCCGGGAAGACGATGCTCGCAAAACGTCTGCCTACCATCCTTCCACCCCTCACGTTGCAGGAAGCGCTCGAGACGACGAAGATACATTCGGTTGCCGGTAAGCTCCCGGGCGATGTCGGGCTGCTCACCACGCGTCCGTACCGGTCGCCACACCATACGATCTCTGATGTCGCGCTCGTCGGGGGAGGAGGAAATCCGCAACCCGGCGAGATCTCACTCGCACACAACGGTGTGTTGTTCCTGGACGAACTTCCCGAGTTCAAACGCGCTGTGCTGGAGGTGATGCGTCAACCGATGGAGGAACGCAAGGTCACCATTTCACGCGCTCGTGTTTCGACGGACTATCCCTGCAACTTTATGCTCGTGGCGAGCATGAATCCCTGTCCATGCGGTTATTACAATCACCCCGAACGTGAATGCGTCTGCTTGCCGGGCACGGTGCAGCGGTATTTGAACAAGGTAAGCGGTCCCCTCCTGGATCGGATAGATCTTCACGTCGAAGTGGTGCCCGTAAGTTTTGATGAGATGACGGCGGATCACAAGGTGGAGAGCAGCGAACAGATCCGCGAACGCGTTGTCTACGCACGTGAAATCCAGTCTGCGCGTTTCCGCGACCTGGAAGGGATTCACTGCAACGCGATGATGCCCTCGAACATGGTGAAGGAGATATGTGTCATCAACGATGCGGGACGGACGCTGTTGAAGAATGCCATGGAGAAAATCGGGTTGTCGGCCCGCGCGTATGATCGAATCCTGAAAGTGTCCCGAACCATCGCCGATCTCGACGGCTCCGAGGAGATACGCACGCAGCACCTGGCGGAGGCGATACAGTACAGGAGCCTGGACAGGGAGAATTGGGCGGGGTGACGGTTCAACTCCTGGGCTTGTCCGGCGCAGTGTTAATTTAGGGTTGTTGCGTGTTCCAGGTTTGACGGTCTCTGAGTGTCTGGTGGTTGCCGCGGCGTAGCAAAACAGGGTTCCAGGTTCCGGCGTTCCGATTGAAAACGTTCTTTTGTTGCAAGGCAACACCCTGGTGCCACGTGACAAAACCGACCGAACGCACGACGCTGGAGTTGCACTTTACTGAACCGATCACCCTGAAATCCTCGTACACCCGATCCTTGCTATCGGTCTTCGTTATGGTGTGCCGAACTACCTGGGAGAATTCGATACACTGTCGTGGAGCGGCGCAGCGAAGATGTTGCGGTGCGTGTCGGCGTTAAAATCTGCTACTTCGTTCGGCAAATCGCGCCATGGGTTGAAGGATCGTCAAACCATGGATATGGCTGCACACCTTCATTGCTAAGGCCTGTCGTTAAATAAAAGCACCACAGATGGCGTTCAACGCGGTCGTCTGCGAGTGAAAATCCGTGGAAGACGGTATTGATTGCAAAGGGCGAAACGGTATTTTTTGCGGGAAACACGTGGTCTATCAGGATGAAAACTCTACCCGTACCTTTTCTTTTTGTTGGGCTTCTTAGCCTCGCCTGCTTCGGCAGAACAGGGGCAGCGGAAAATGATTCGATTCCCAGGCCCGGATTCCTCGATGGGATGCCTTGCCGGATAGTGGCAATTACAGACAGTCTTCGCGACATCGAACGTTGGACCTTTGAATGGTATGGAGACCGGATTGCCAGGATGAACTATTTCAAGAATGGCAAGTTGAAAGAATATGCCGCGGTTGAGTACAGCGACGGAAAAATAAGCGTCATCAGGCTGTACGATGGCAAGGATAAGTTGTTTGCTACCCGGGAACTGGACTATGCTCCCCATGGTCAGTGGATCAGGATCCGCGTTACCCCTTTGAGAGGAAACATTAAGAGGTCTATTGTGACGGCGACCTATGATGGGAGATTAAGAACGGAGGTTGTTGATGAAACCGTCGAGGGTAAACGCTACGAAAAACGGGTCGAGAAATATACTTACCAGGACGGAAATCTTGTCAATGTTGTTACTACCGTTTATGAAGCGAAGGCTTCCTCGGAACCGAGTCAAACGACTGAAGTCGAGTACCGAAATTTCGATCAGGAGAACAGGGCTGCACCCCTTGCCGAGTTTTTCACCACTATTTCCACTCCTTACTCGTCACCGGGCAAGCGTCACGCGTTAGAGCGCACAGTGGCTACGAA
>CAZIAG010000036.1:0-14899 GCA_964537375.1 uncultured Roseivirgaceae bacterium | reverse complement strand
AAAGCGACAATGCTTGTCGAGAATCTCCGTGACGCGCACGCGAAAGAACTGGGCGGTGTACCTGATAGCCTGGTGGAGGAAGAACGTGACCTTAAGATCCTGCTCGCCTATCATCAGAATAACCTTTACCAGGCGCAGAAGGCAAACAAGCAGACTGAAATCGAGATGCATCGCCAGTTGGTTTTTGAGACTGATCAGGCATTGGAGGCGTTAAAGAGATCGCTTGAAATAAACTTCCCGAAATACTATCAAAATAAGTACGCCGGAGAAAGACCAGACCTTGCTGAGATCCGTCGCAACCTGAGTGCGAACGCCGCTCTTTTGGAATACTATGTTGGCGACACGACCATATTCGCGGTAGGGATTGTACAAGGTGAGCTGCGGTTTGTCTCAATTCTTGCAGACAATTCTTTTAAGATGGCCGCAAGGGATTATGACCGATCGCTTACCGATGTCGAGTTCATTCTCAATTCGCGCGATAGCGCTGATCTTTTATACACGCGGTCTGCTTCATTCTTGTATGACAAACTCGTTGAGCCGCTTATCCGCGACTCGGAGGTGTCTGAATTGATCATCGTACCGGATGGGATGCTGGCGCAGATTAATTTCGGTACACTTCTTACGGAAAAGGTCGATCCCGTGAATCCGAGATACAACACATTGCCTTACCTGTTGCACATCGGTCCGATTAGCTATATCTATTCAACATTATCCATTCAACCGACGCTCAAAGAGCGGAAACGTCCGCGGGAGTTCTTCGCGGGATTCGCACCTTCATATCCGGGGTCGTCGTTTGCTTCAACGGATTCCGCCGCACATCCAGTGGTACATTTGGTCGTTCGCAACGGGCGTCTTCCTTTACCGGGTGCGCAGCAGGAAGTCGAAAGGATTAGCGCTTTAATGGGAGGCGACTCATGGATTGATAAGGAAGCTACTGAAACGAACTTCAAACGCTATGCTTCTCGCTACGCGGTGTTGCACATGGCGATGCATAGTTTTATCAATAATGAGAATCCGAATTATTCGGAACTGCTTTTTAATCCCGAGAATGACGACGTCAACGATGGCTACCTGACGGTGGCAGAAATCTACAATTTGAATTTGAACGCGAGAATGGTGGTGTTGAGCGCGTGTAGCAGCGGGACCGGAAAAATTCGATTGGGAGAAGGGCCGATTACATTGTCGAGAGCGTTTAGCTATTCGGGCTGTCCTAGCGTGGTGATGAGCTTGTGGAAGATACCCGACGACGTTACTGCCGATATCATGTCGAATTTCTACGATGAGCTCAAGAACGGAAAGGACAAACACGATGCGCTGAGAGAGGCCCAGCGCCGGTTCTTGTCGGAAACTACGGACCCGATGCGCCACCACCCGTATTTTTGGGGTGGATTTGTCGTGATGGGCGATACGGAACCATTGCCTGGTAGACCTATCTGGCATATTCTGGTTCCCGCGCTGGTGGTTTTGCTCGCAGCCTTGATATTGCTTGCGCGGAGCCGAAAAATGCGAAGATTACGTTACAGCGAACCGAGCAGATCAATCGCCTCGCGGTTCTTGTAATGCCTGTTGTCGCTGGAGATTTCTGTGAGGATAGACCTGGCCGCCTCAACTTGCCCTGATTTGATCAGGGCAAGCGCAGCATACCATTGCGCCTGAGTAGCAAAACGACTCTTAGCGACATCGTTGGACACTAACAGTTGAACAGCGCTGCCGTATTCATGTACGTACAGGAATGACAACGCCTGATAGAATTTCCAGGTCGCATCCCGCCGTGCATCCGGAGCCTCGTTGAATACTTTCAGCGCCTCCCGGTAGTTCTCTTTCGAGTACAACTCCAGGGCGAGTTGCAAGCTGCTAATTTCATTATCGCCTCTCACTATGCTGGACGCGGGATACGGCTCGGCAAGTTCGCGTTCAATCAATGCGATCGGATCAGTTGTCGAAAGGTTTAAGATCAATATAGATCCGACAGTTGCTACGATCAATACAGATGCGGCGATTTTCAACCACAACGGAAGACGGCGTGGGGTCGTACTTGCAATCAAAGTTTGCTGACGGTGATGGAAGTTGTCCAGGTATTCCTCGACTTCTCTCTCGTTGCCGAAGTTTTTTTCGAGGTAGAGTATTCCTTCGGCGATACTTCTCGCCGTTTCATCGGTTTGAATCAGTTCCCTGATGTCGCGAGCAGTGTGTTGGTCCACAAGGCCATGTAAATAGTCGCGAATGAGGTCGTAATCATAATGACTTGGCATCGGAGCTGTATTCCTTGAAAACGTTTCTTAATATATTGCGGGCGGCGGATTTCCGGTTTGCCACCGTTTTTTCATTCATTCCTAATAAGTCTGCAACCTCCCGGTTATCGTATCCCTGCTGGTGCAATTCCCAAATCCGGTAATCCACGTCATCCAGGCTCTCTCGAATCAACCGGCCGGCGTTTTCGGCGACGAGTATCTCCTCAATTTCCGGCTTTTGGTCCAACGGCGTCTGGTAATTTTCCTCCAACAGTCGCTTCCTTCGTTCAGAGGTCGACCAATACGTCGCGCACTCATTCTTTGCCACGGTAAACAACCAACTTTCAAAGTTGTTGATTTCCTCAGGTCGCGGATATTGCAGCAGCTTCATCAGCGTTTCCGAGGCGGCGTTCTCAGCCAGTTCAATGTTCTTCAATCGTCCAAGGCAATAGGCTGTAAGTGTCTTATGGTACAGCGTATACAAACGTCCAAAGGCGTTCTTATCGCCCTGGACATATTGTTCCCAAAGGGTTTTCTTATCTGCCTTTTTTTGATAAGAAATGAACATCGAACCCGATTTAAGAGTGGCGGGAACAACAATATTCCCGATCAGGAAGTCAAAATATCATTTTTTTTTCAAACTGCGGGAAAACGCTCCCGAATGATTTAAGTGGGTAAGCCTTCCCATGGCTTTATGAAACCCAGGCCACGTGGCGGTGCTCGGCGTTTCCGTCGTCTACTTTTCGTGTGTGCCTGGGAAAAGTGCACAAACGACTTGGATGGCTAACGCAAATCGCAGGGCACCAACACGGCCTAATGTTTTTACCACGGCCAATGCCATATACGTTGCTCTCCCGGTCGCGGATTCGGGTGACGTTATCTATGCGGTGCCCTCGACTTTCGCCGGCCGGAACATCACGATTGAAAGTTGATCACCATCTGTCGGTTTGCGTGGCAACCGGGTGTTCTTGACCGCGGGATTTTTGTCTTTCCGAAATAAAGCTGTTTTTTATTCGATTGGAATCCGCGTTCTTTAGGGTCAAATAGGCCACTATGAATGGAGCTGAAGGGCCACGCCTGAATGATCGCCGAACGGTAAGAGCGTGGTATTTGTTCGATTGGGCGAACTCAGTTTATTCGCTTGTCATTGTCACCGTCGTCTTTCCTATTTACTTCGAGAACGTCGCGGTATATGAGGGGAGTGAAGTTATCCCCTTTATGGGTTTTATGATCGAGAATTCGGTCCTCTACACTTATGCCCTTTCGCTTTCCTTTTTGCTCGTAGCTCTTGTTCTTCCTCTTCTTTCAGGTATCGCGGATTACACGGGCGACAAAAAATTCTTTATGCGCCTCTTTGTCCTTTTGGGCAGCGTTGCGTGCATGGGTCTTTTCTTTTTTGATTCATTCGAAATGCTCTGGGTGGGATTACTTTGTTCGATCCTCGCCAGTATTGGATACTCGGGGAGCCTGGTCTTTTACGACGCATTCCTGCCGGAAATCGTCACACCTGATCGTTATGACGCAACCAGTGCACGGGGCTTCTCCATGGGCTATTACGGTGGCGTGCTGATGATGTTGGTTAGTCTTGGGGTGATAGCATCTTTTCCTGACGGGACCCTGGGACCGCGTTTGACCTTCATTTTGGTCGGGTTGTGGTGGCTGGGATTTTCACTTATTCCTCTTCGTCGACTCCCGGACAACCCGTTTAACCGTCGACCGACAGGCCGTGTGTGGGCGAAGGGCTACCGCGAGATCAAGACGGTGTGGAACAATCTGAAACATCAGCCCGATCTGAAAAGGTATCTATGGGCCTTCTTCTTTTACAACATGGGCGTGCAAACCGTCATGTACCTGGCGACGCTCTTTGGTCAGGATGAACTGGATCTCGAACAGAATACGCTTATCGGAATACTGATCGTCATTCAGTTGGTCGGTGCGGTAGGGGCGATGCTCTTTTCGGGGTTGTCGAAAGTTCGTGGAAACCGCTTCTCTTTGTTGGTGATGATTGCCTTGTGGATCGTAGTTTGCCTGGCGGCTTATTTTATCACTAGCGCCGAAGAATTCTTCGCCCTCGCTGCAATAGTCGGGCTGATTATGGGGGGCATTCAATCGCTGTCGCGGGCAACCTATTCCAAACTCATGCCCGCCGACACGGAAGACCATGCGTCCTACTTCAGTTTCTACGATGTGACCTACAATGTGTCAATCGTGTTCGGCACATTTTCCTATGGGTTCATCAATCAGATGACTGGCTCTATGCGAAACAGTGCGCTTGCCCTTGCGGTCTTCTTCATGATCGGGATGATATTGCTCATCTCCATCCGTGCGCCGCAGATCCTGCGTCCGCGCAAGGTTGAGGAACGCGAAGAGGCACTCAGTACCGCAGATGTTTGACCGTTAGCCCCTGGTTGATCAACTGCTTCAGAGAGTCAATGCCAATTCGGAGGTGGCGTTCTACGTAGGCGCGCGTTACGACCACATCACTCTGTTCTGTCTTAACGCCCTCGGGTATCATCGGTTGATCAGAAACAAGAAGTAGTGCCCCGGCCGGGATCTTGTTGTGGAATGCGGTGCTGAATATTGTGGCCGTTTCCATGTCGATGGCCTGTGCGCGGATCTTTCGCAGGTACTCCTTGAAATTTTCATCCCATTCCCAGACGCGTCGGTTCGTCGTGTACACAGTCCCTGTCCAGTAGTCCTGCCCGTAATCCCGGATCGTAGTGGAAATCGCTTTCTGAAGGGCAAATGCAGGTAACGCAGGCACTTCAGGTGGAAAATAGTCGTTCGAAGTCCCTTCTCCCCGGATCGCCGCAATGGGAAGAATAAGATCGCCAAGGCTGTTCTTCTTTTTCAAGCCGCCGCATTTCCCCAGAAACAACGCGGCCTTCGGACTGATTGCACTGAGGCAATCAATGATCGTTGCGGCGTTTGGGCTTCCCATACCGAAATTTATAATGGTGATGCCCTGGGCTGTCGCGCTTCGCATCGCGCGATCCATTCCGTTCACGGGCACACCATGCCATTCGGCGAAGAGCTTAATATAAAGGTCAAAGTTGGTCAGCAGTATGTATTCGCCGAATTGATCAAGTGCCTGGCCGGTATAGCGAGGCAACCAGTTTTCAACGATCTCCTTTTTTGTTTTCATAACCACACCGGAAAAATCGAAACCACTACAACTTCCAGTAGCAATTTAATGTATTAAAGGAAGTTTTTTAGCTTAGCGTTTGTGAGCATGCAGTCGCTGAACCTTCCTTCCTTCGAACACAAGCTGCGGAATGCAGAGGGAAAGCTATGGATTTTTGATATCATCAGAAAAAAGTATGTCGTGCTGACCCCGGAGGAATGGGTGAGACAGCATTTTATCAATTACATGATCACCGAATTGAAATACCCTCGGACATTGCTTCGGGTCGAAGGAGGTCTTACCTACAATAAGTTGTCCAAGCGCTCCGATATCGTCGTTTATGATCGCGACGGAAAGCCGTGGATGGTCGTGGAATGTAAGGCGCCCGGCTATGATCTTTCGCAAGCGACGTTACATCAGGCGACTGCATACAATGCTGCGCTAAGGGCAAGATTTCTGGTTATTTCCAATGGCTTCAGGCACTATTGTGCTTCCACCGACTGGGAAAACGGTGTCACGAAAGTTCTTCCTGCAATGCCGGCCTTTGAAACCTAAATAGTGCGAATTAAACGTTGAGGTGTTTCTTGACGTCGGTGTAGGGAAGACCAAAGGCATCAGCTACGGCCTTGTAAACGACGTCGCCGTTGATAACATTCAGCCCGTTTCGCAGTTCCGCACTCTCGGAACAAGCGGCTTTCCATCCCTCGTTGGCCAGTTTCACAGCGTAGGGGAGTGTCGCATTCGTCAGCGCCAGCGTAGAAGTATAAGGTACTGCTCCCGGCATGTTGGCGACGCAATAGTGAACGACGTCGTCGATGATAAACGTCGGGTTCTCATGCGTAGTGGGTGTACAGGTTTCGATACATCCACCCTGATCAACCGCCACGTCAACCAGAACGGTGCCGGGACGCATAGTCTTCAACATGTCTCGCGTGATAAGCTTGGGAGCTTTGGCACCCGGTATCAGCACACCACCAATGATCAGGTCGTGATCCTTCACCATTTCGCGAATAGTGTAGTCGTTCGATACCATCGTCCTGACATTCTTCGGCATGACGTCGTCGAGGTAACGAAGTCTCGGGATGTTGACGTCCATGATGGTCACATCGGCTCCCATTCCGGCGGCAATCTTCGCCGCATTCGTTCCCACAACTCCTCCTCCGAGGATCAACACTTTCGCGGGACGCACTCCCGGCACGCCGCCGAGCAGCATTCCGCGCCCTTTCATTGGTTTCTCCAGGAATTTCGCCCCTTCCTGCACCGCCATACGACCTGCTACTTCCGACATCGGCACCAGGAGAGGGAGGCTACCATCGGCGCGCTCGACGGTCTCGTAGGCAAGGCAAACAGCCCCGCTGTCCACCATTGCGCGGGTCAGCGGTTCGTGTGATGCAAAGTGGAAATAGGTGAAAACCAGTTGTCCGCTTCTGATCAATTTGTACTCCTGCTCGATGGGTTCTTTTACCTTGACGATCATCTCCGCAAGCTTAAACACTTCGGCTGCTTCGTCGATCATCGTGGCGCCTGCATTGGCGTACTCCTGATCGGAAAAGCCGCTACCCACACCGGCCGTTTTTTCGACATACACAGTATGCCCGCGCTTTACCAATTCCTGTGCGCCAGCAGGCGTGAGGGCCACGCGGTTTTCATTGTTCTTGATTTCCTTGGGAACGCCAATAATCATGGTTCAAACGTTTTAGCGGGCAAATATAGCAGTATCGTGAAAATTCAATAGTTTTTTGAGAAAGGCGAACACCGAATAAACTTTCATTTAATCACAATTGCATCTGCCATTAATTTTGGGCATCTTAAAAAGCCGTATTGAATATTCTGTCCCCACCTGCAAATGCTTAAATCGGGTCATTCCCGCATCAAATGTTCCCAGGGGATTAATTGCGCCTGAACGCTGTTGCTGTCTTTTGAAACGTTAGGGGTTATGGCTAATTTTGAACCTAACAGTTGTTAACCAAAAAGAAAGACGTTGAGCATCACCAAGGAAGCGAAAGTCAAATACTCACAGGCGAAGATAAAAGAGATCCTGGCCGATTATCGCCTTGCTGTGGAGAGCAGAGAGGCTAGTATCATCGGGCGGAAGGAAGTGTTTATGGGTAAGGCGAAGTTTGGCATCTTCGGCGACGGCAAAGAGGTTGCGCAAATCGCGATGGCCAAGGTGTTCCGCAAGGGTGACTTCCGTTCCGGTTACTACCGCGATCAGACGTTTATGTTCGCCATCGGCGAGCTGACTGTTCAACAATATTTTGCCCAGCTCTACGCCCATACGAGTGTCGATGCCGAGCCGGCCTCTGCCGGGAGGTTGATGAACGGCCACTACGCGACGCGCATGCTCGACGAACAAGGTCGCCTGAAAAAACTCTCGGAACTCAAGAACAGCAGTGCCGATATTTCCCCTACCGCCGGCCAAATGCCGCGTCTTTTGGGTCTGGCCTACGCCTCAAAACTTTTCAGGAATAATCCTGAACTTCAATCCTTCAAGGAACTTTCAAACAATGGAAACGAGATTGCGTTCGGTACAATCGGCAACGCGTCGACCTCTGAAGGGATGTTTTTCGAAACCATCAACGCCGCAGGGGTTTTGCAGGTACCTATGCTCACTTCCGTTTGGGATGATGGTTACGGGATCTCTGTCCCACAGGAATTCCATACTACAAAGCTGAGTATCTCAAAGGCCTTGGCCGGGCTACAACGCACGGCAGATGAAAAGGGCTTTGAGATAATCGTTGCAAAAGGATGGGATTATCCCGGATTGATCGCTGCCTATCAAAAGGCGGAAACCATTTGTCGGCAGGAACATGTCCCTGTATTGTTGCACGTAGAAGAAATGACCCAGCCGCAGGGGCATTCGACCTCAGGATCGCATGAACGTTACAAGTCGAAAGAACGCCTTGCCTGGGAAGCTGAATACGATTGTATCCGTAAAATGCGAGAGTGGATCATTGAGGAGGTAATGGTTCTTCCGGAAGAAGTGGATGCGATTGAGAAGGAAGCGAAAGCATCTGCTCGCAAAGCGCGTGACCTCGCATGGAACGCCTTCATAGAAGACATTCGCAAAGATCAAAAGGTAGTCGAAGAGATTCTGGAGCAGGCGAGCCAGGAAAGCGCTGCGTCCCAGGAAATCGAAGATATCCGGACTGAACTGACGAAGGCACTTAATCCTACCCGTCTTGATGCAGTAAGGGCAGCGAGAAAGGCAGCGCGCGTCCTGCGCAACGAACCCAACCTGTCCGCTCGCGCGAAACTGCTCCAATGGATACAGGACACCGAGAAAGAAAATTACGAACGGTACAGCTCTCATCTTTACAGCGAATCGGAAGAATCTGCGCTTAAGGTCGAGCGTATATCACCTGAATATTCCGATGACTCACCGGTACTTGACGGCCGCGAGGTATTGCAACACTGTTTTGATGCAGCCCTTTCGCGTGAACCCCGGTTCGTCGCTTTTGGAGAAGATGTTGGTAAGATCGGAGATGTCAACCAGGGCTTTGCTGGACTTCAACAAAAATATGGTGACCTGCGCGTCACAGACACCGGTATCCGTGAGACAACCATTATCGGACAGGGTATCGGTCTCGCTATGCGCGGCCTTCGCCCGGTCGCAGAGATACAATACCTCGACTATTTTATCTACGCGCTCGCAACGCTTTCTGACGACTTGGCTTGCCTTCAATACAGAACGAAGGGCGGGCAAAAGGCACCATTGATCGTTCGTACACGCGGCCATCGCCTTGAAGGTGTTTGGCATGCGGGTTCACCCATCGGGATGATACTCCATAGCCTTCGTGGAATCTATTTACTGGTGCCGAGAAACATGACGCAGGCCGCGGGTATGTACAACACGATGTTGAAGTCCGACGATGCCGCTATCATGATCGAGTGCCTGAACGGGTATCGGTTAAAAGAACGCCTGCCTGACAACATTGGTGAATTCACCGTACCGCTTGGCATTCCCGAAGTGCTGCGAGAAGGCTCGGATGTGACCATCGTGACCTATGGTTCAATGTGCAGGATTGTGATGGACGCAGCGCAACAACTCGAGCGCCTGGGTATTTCGACCGAAGTAATCGACGTTCAGACGCTGTTGCCCTTTGATATTCATCATCGGATTGTTGAATCCCTTAAGAAGACAAACCGTGTGGTTTTTGCCGATGAAGATGTTCCCGGTGGCGCAAGCGCTTACATGATGCGCGAGGTGCTCGAAGTCCAGGATGGTTATCAATACCTGGATTCAAAACCGGCCACTATTACGGCAAAGGATCACAGGCCAGCTTATGCGTCAGATGGCGATTACTTTAGCAAACCCAATGTTGAAGATGTGGTCGAAAAAGTGTATGCGATGATGCACGAGTCTGAGCCGGAGCGGTTTCCTCCGATTTACTGATGTTTCGCGCGGAAACAGTCCGTTGAATTGACATGGGCACCGCTGCGTTTGGACCCTTCCGGTCAATTGACGGTTTTCTCCGCAAGCGTAAATTCTCCGCTCTCCACCCAATTGCTGACGTTGAGGTTGCGGTCCTTGATACGGACCTTGATGTTTAACCGTTTTATGCTGAACAGGGGGTTCCAGCCCAACGACGGCATGGCATAACGCAATGTGCCTTCGAGTCCCTGTCCCGGAGTATCGGTGAGGAAGGGAAAACGCATGTGGAAGGGCTGGCAGTAAGGCGGGTCTCCCCAATCAAATTCCTTCCACCTTTTATTGGGATCGGGCTCGGCGTCGTCAAAGGTATAGAACCGGACTTCGAGGTTATAGTGATTCAGGTTGGTGCTCCGATAAAGCGTGTCGCGAAGTTGATAGAAGAGTGTGCCACCACCGCGAAGCGTGTCGATGATGTTGTTGATGGCGATCTCGTCCAGGGCGTGAATGTCAGCCGAATCGATCAGTACGTTGCTGAACGGGCTGAGGGCTTCATAGTCACGGCAATTCATCTCCGGCAAGTAACCAAAACCCGGCAACTTGCGGGTTCGCTCGAAGATCAGCTTGCCTTGTTTGGGTTTGGGGATGTCAATAATATGATACTCTGCGCCACTTTCGGAGCTTGCCGCGAAAGTGGCCAGGGAATCGAGACCTCCTGCGCCATTATCCTGGTAGTAATATTGGCTGTGAAAGGGGTAACTGATGTAATCAAGGTCGTTGGCGTCGATGCCGAGGTCGCCATCACCGTCCCGGAAGGTCAGGTAGATGACCAGGGAATCTGTTGACGGACCGTCAATAAACTCGACCCTGTCGAAGGTGAGTTGCGGCGCAGCCGGAAATTCCGGTGGTTCAAAGCACGATTCTAACAACACCAGGGTTAGCAGGAAAATGGAAAAACCCTTAAAAATCTTCATGTTTATATTCCGAAAGGAAAATCAAATTACGTAACGCCTGGATACTTTTAAAAGTTTTGAAACACAATTATATAGGGTAAACGAAGAACCCTTTGAGGATATTGCTTTGCGCCTGTTTCGCTTGCAGGCTGCTCATAACCCGGTATATAATGCTTTCATTAATACACTCGGGATAGAAGTAGATAAAATTCATTCCTTGCGGTCGATCCCGTTCATGCCCATTTCATTTTTCAAAACGCACGATATAAAAACCGGACATTGGGATGGAGAGACCACATTCCGCAGTAGTGGTACTACCGGAGGGCCCACCAGCCGGCACGCTATGAAAAGCCTGCGCTTCTATCACAACCATTGCGTTCGATGCTTTGAGTACTTTTTCGGACCAGTCACAAACTTCCACTTCCTTGCGCTCCTCCCGTCGTACCTGGAACGCACGGACTCATCGCTCGTGTCGATGATGGACCACTTGATAAAGGCAAGCGAATCGCCGCATTCCGGATTCTACCTCCACGATCAGGAGCGGCTTCTGGCTGACCTGGAACGCCTCCGTGGAGACCGCAGAAAAACCATCCTTTGGGGGGTCAGCTTCGCACTTTTGGAGCTGGCCGAAAAGAATCCCGACCTGAGTCATTGTCTCGTTTTTGAGACAGGGGGGATGAAGGGACGGAGGGACGAGATCACGCGCCATGAGCTGCACGACACGCTTCGTCGATGCCTGAATGTGGAGACCATCTACTCCGAGTACGGCATGACGGAATTGTCTTCCCAATGCTACACCAGGGGGCAAGACCGCTTTTTCTGCCCTCCATGGGTAAGAATTCTTATTCGAGACACCTCAGATCCATTGGAAAAGGGGTTACTTTATGAGACCGGAGCGATCAATGTCATAGATTTGGCAAATTGGCACTCTATTGGCTTTATTGAAACTGAGGACCTGGGAAAGGCATTTCCAGATGGGTCGTTTGAGGTTCTGGGAAGAATGGACAATAGCGATGTCAGGGGATGCAACCTTCTGGTGAGTGGCTAAAATTTGAGGTTGAACGCCCTGAAAAAGCCGACGGATTTGTTTTCTTAGTAAAGAATCATATTTTTGTTCAAGACTGAAATCTCAACCCTAATTAAGCCAGCAATGAAAAAAGTACTCCTTTTACTGATTGTAGCGGGATTTCTTGCCGGGTGCAGTCAGTACACATGCCCCACGTACAGCAAGAAAGAAGCGCCGAAATCCTCTGCCGAGCAGAGGGTTTAGTGTGACTGATTCCGGATTTTTTCAGGACTATCGGTTTTCTCCTCCTGCCTGTCTCAAAAACACTCCCTCTTGCCTTCTTGTTGTAAGATTCACTTGTGCCGAGCTCATCGGAGTTATTGAATTTGGGCTTGAGCCTTGAGCGTAACCTTGGAGACCCACGAGACATTAGGTCCTCATTAGGTTATTACCTCGATATTAAGTCGATCTTACGATTTTCACTCGACCGTCACCCGATTCCCCCCGTACTCGTCACTACTTTGTGAGGACTCCTGCCTTACTTCGCCTCGGCCCGGAGTCGAGTCATATTTTCAAAAACGGCCTCAGCATTCCCGGGAAACCTTTTCGGGGCATTTGCGGCGGGTGCCGAAACCAGGGAGCGTCGACGCGATTCAAAGAACGTGGCAAAAGGCGCAAAAAGATTCATTGACCCGAATCAATTATTGTTGTCCTATAGGCAGTATTTCCCATCTGGAGCCCCGATTCCCGGGAAGGCCCGGGACTTTTGGGTCTACAAATACTTCTTCACATCCTCGGCCAGGATTTCTTCGCCGGACATGATCACCAGCCGTTCTGTAACGTTCCTCAACTCGCGGATATTGCCGGTCCAGTTGTGGGCTTTTAGTGCTTCGATCGCCTTGGGGTGAATGCTCTTCTTGCGCGCGCCGTGCTCTTCCGCGATGTCTTCAAGAAACTTTTCGGTGAGAAGCTGGATGTCTTCCGGCCGTTCATTCAACGAAGGCACGCGGATCACGATCACGCTCAACCGATGATAGAGGTCTTCGCGGAAACGGTTTGCCTCGATCTCTTTCTTGAGGTCCTTGTTGGTAGCGGCTACGACCCTTACGTTTACATTGATTTCCCGGTCGCCGCCGACGCGGGTGATTTTGTTTTCCTGCAACGCACGCAATACCTTGGCTTGTGCAGAAAGGCTCATGTCACCAATCTCGTCGAGAAAAAGTGTTCCGCCTTCCGCCAACTCAAACTTGCCAATCCGTTGCTTAATAGCCGATGTGAATGAGCCTTTCTCATGGCCGAACAATTCACTCTCAATAAGTTCTGAAGGGATGGCGGCGCAGTTCACCTCCACCATCGGACCGTTGGCGCGTTTGCTGTTTTCGTGAATGGCCTTGGCCACCAATTCCTTTCCGGAACCGTTTGGACCGGTGATGAGCACGCGTGCATCGGTGGGAGCTACCTTTGCGATCATTTCACGCATCTCCTTAACGGCTGGTGACTCACCCACCATTTCATACTTCTTGTTGATCTTTTTTCGGAGGTTCCGCGTCTCCCGGATCAACGAAGTTTTGTCGAGAGCATTGCGGAGGGTAATCTCGAGGCGTCCAAGATCAAACGGTTTTTGCAGGAAGTCGAATGCGCCTTTCTTTACCGCCTCAACAGCAATATCGATATTTCCATGTGCTGATATCACGACGAAATTGGTAGCGATTCCCGCTTCCTTGGTCTTATCCAGTACCTCGAGTCCGTCCATCTTCGGCATCTTGATGTCGCAGATGCAGAGGTCGTAGGTGCCTTGTTCAAGTTTCTTAAATCCTTCCACACCGTCACCGGCTTCATCGACTTCATGTTCTTTTTCCTGAAGTATTTCGCGAAGGATAGCCCGGATCTTTGTGTCGTCTTCAATCAGGAGAATCTTAGCCATGATTTGCGTTTAGTCTTATAGTCTCTGAGTCAATGCTGTTGAGTTGGCCCGCCCTTTTTCCGTCCCGAATAAATACCCACCGCGTCCGGTTCAAGAGAGGATCCTTTCAAACAGTGAAGCTGTAAAAATAAAGGACTAGCGAAATAAAAAAACCTTTCGGTGTTGAAAACCGAAAGGTTTGAAAACAAACAAGCAGGTCTATAAGCCGGGTTCTGTCCACGTCCTGTTCCAACTGAAATCGGAATAGGAGGGCCTTATCATTTATCTGGTCCCCAACTCACGATCGGGATCAATCGATCTACCCGTCCCGATGGCAAATGCCGCAAGCGAGCAACTTATTCGGGACTTGTTTGATCTTTCAACTCGTAAGGTTTGCCGTGCCTCCGGTATCACTACCGAAGCGGTGAGCTCTTACCTCACCTTTTCACCTTTTCCTCCGCCGAACGCATCGGTAGAGGTAGTTTGTTTTCTGTGGCACTTTCTGTCCCCCCGGCGAACCGTGAGGCCTTCCCGTTAGGAAGTACGATGCTCTGCGTTGCCCGGACTTTCCTCCCCCCGAAAATACAGGGAGCGATAAGGCAACCTGCCTTTTGTTAATTCATCTCCCGACAGAATAGTTCCTTAATGAACGTCGTCGCCCGTCAATTTGTATTCGTAGAGATCGGCCAACTGGGCCACCTCCTGGATCATCTCCTGTACCTGCACTTCGGAGGCCGAGGCAGATGGACAGGAGGCTTCGACTTTCAGGTAACCATCTTCCAGCACAAACCGGCTGTAATCGAAGTTTGCACTCTGCTCCAGGAGCGGTTTCAAGTCAATATTGGGATGAAATGGGCAGATCTTCGACGTGAACACTGCCTGGTCTCGCCCTGAAACCGGACTTTTCTGTGTCAAAGCCAACACGGTCTGAAAGCGGCTCTTGTCGAGCGGTACAACGATTACGGATTTGGTATGATCGTAATCTGTGAACTGTCCGCCGATCTTCTCCGCGTAATCCTTTATTGTAGTGGTCAAATCCATAGGTGTTTGGAATTTAGGCCATTGAATGTACGAAAAAGCAGGCGCCGAACGATAAGCGGCCCGTAATTTATTTTCTTAGGTTCGGAGGTAGCTACAGGGCGTGCGCATTGATGTCGTGATGCGGGGACCTTGGTCGCCGGCCCGGGCGGAGCGAAGTTGATTTTGAGAGGCCCTTTTATGCGTCGAGTTTTCGAGAGAATGATCAAAAGCCACGACGGACCTATGGGATGGTGTCTGGCCGGGAGGGGAACCATAATTAACTCGTGGAC
>CAZIAG010000035.1:14824-15110 GCA_964537375.1 uncultured Roseivirgaceae bacterium | reverse complement strand
GGTGATCGGTGTAGTGCCCTTCGGCTTGATGTCATTGATTCGCTCGATGATGCGGTCGTGGTTGTTCTTGCCGAATGAGACTTCAAGCTTGCTATCATGGCAGTTGTTGGCGCGCTGTGGAAACTGGTGACCATAGACGCGCAGGGCCAGTTCCAGGTTGGGGTTTGCCCTTAGCGAATCGACGAGCCGTGTGAGAATTGTCTTGGCAAACCACATCTTCGATGCTCCACCTGACCATGCGCCGTTCATACTTCCGGAGCCGTCCACCACAAAGAGTATTCGGGTG
>CAZIAG010000035.1:0-14814 GCA_964537375.1 uncultured Roseivirgaceae bacterium | reverse complement strand
TGTTCTCAGGTACTTTTTGCTGGACCTTTTCTTGCGCCCAGGCAGCAACGCACAGGAAAGATAACAGAATGCCTATCGAGAATGCGTGACACTTCATTTCAGGGAATTTCTCCTACTAATTAACTCGAAAGGGATTCCCGTCATTGTGCGGGAGGGCTATTCAATAATCGCCAATTGTCTCTTCGAGTTGGGCAAGTGCTTTCTGCAGTTCATCATCGTTGGGAGCTACACCGTGCCACTTGTGGGAGCCCATCATGTAATCAACACCGAAGCCCATTTCGGTTTTCATGAGGTTCATCACGGGCTTTCCATTCCGCGCAAGGCGTTGGGCATTTTCAAGCGTACCAATTACTTCTTCGATCCTGTTTCCGTTCATCGTTTGAACCACCCAGCCGAAGGCTTCCCATTTTGCCTTCAAATCACCCAACGACATGATTTTATCGACTGGTCCATCGATCTGTTGACCGTTTACATCGATCGTAGCGATCAGGTTGTCTACCTTGTGATGGGCCGCATACATGGCCGCTTCCCAGATCTGTCCTTCCTGTTGTTCGCCGTCGCCCATGAGAACGTAAACAAACCGGTCATCGTTGTTGAGCCTTTTTGCCTGCGCAGCACCGATGGCTACGGAGAGTCCTTGCCCCAGAGAACCGGAGGCAATCCTTACGCCGGGGAGGTGTTCATGCGTGGCAGGGTGTCCTTGCAAACGAGAGTCGATCTTTCTGAAGGTAGCCAGTTCTGAAACATCGAAATACCCGGACCTTGCCAGGGTGGCGTACCAAACAGGAGAAATGTGACCATTCGACAAGAAAAACAAGTCTTCGCCCTTGCCGTTCATATCAAATTTGGGATTGTGTTTCAGCACGTGAAAATAAAGGGCGACAAAAAAATCTGTGCAACCCAACGAACCCCCAGGGTGGCCCGACTGGCAGGCATGGACCATCCTGACAATATCCCGTCGGATCTGACTGGCAAGTTTTTTCAAATGAGCGATATCGGGTTGCTGGTTCATGACATGCAAAGTTTGCCGCGAAGATGGAGGAAATTTACAAAACCAGCAAAGTTTTGCGGTGACTCATAGCGACGTTAGGCGTAGTTTGGATGAAAATATTGGCAAAAAAAATTACATTGGCTGAATTAACCTTCGTTCGTATGCTAATGAAGATCAGGATACTCGCCGCGATTCTGACAGTGACGCTGTCGGTACATGCTCAAGTCGATTACAAAAAGCTCGACGCCTATTACCGCGAAGCGTTGAACGTATGGGATGTGCCCGGGATGAGCATTGCTGTTGTGAAAGACGGCAAAGTCGTTTTCAGTAAGGGCTACGGTGTGAAAGAGGTTGGCAAGCAGGAACCACCTGACGAGAACACCCTCTTTGCCATTGCATCCAATTCGAAAGCGTTCACGTCTGCGATAATCGCGCAATTGGTTCAGGAGGGGAAGCTTGGCTGGAACGACAAGGTTAAAGACTACCTGCCCTTCTTTGAGCTGTATGACCCATGGGTATCCGCAGAGGTGACAATCCGGGATTTGCTGTCTCATCGGGTAGGCCTCGGCACGTTTAGCGGCGACATCATATGGTATCGCACAACGCTGACAGCGGAAGAGATTGTTCGACGTGTCAAACATCTTCCGAAGGCGTACGACTTCCGAGCCGGATATGGATATTCCAACGTAATGTACATTACCGCCGGTGAGGTGATTCGAAAAGTGACGGGTAAGTCGTGGGGACAAAACGTCCGGGAGCGGTTCTTCGGGCCACTGGGAATGACGAGGTCAATCACAACCACCAAAGACCTGGAAAAGAAAGGCAATGCGGCCACACCACATGCCCTTTTCGACAATAAACACTCGCCGATTCCCTGGGAAGACTGGGAAACAGTGGAGGCCACCGGAGGAATAATTTCGTCGGTAACGGATCTGTCAACGTGGATGATCTTCAATCTAGACCACGGCGTGTGGAAGGGCGACACGCTTCTGTCTCCGGAATCGCGCAACCTTATCTGGACGCCTCACAACACATTTGTTGTCGACCACACCGACAAGGACAATTCAACACACCTGCGGGGATATGGTCTGGGTTGGGGAATTGCCGATTACCGTGGAAGATTGCGCGTCTCTCACTCGGGCGGTTATCCGGGAATGCTTTCGATGGTTGCGCTGGTGCCGGACGAAAAGCTCGGCGTTGTTGTGTTGACGAATGGTATGAAGCCGTTGTTTGCGCCATTGGTCAACTATACCATCGACGCCTTTCTCGGTTCGCCTCAAAAAGACTGGTCCGCCGAAATGTTCGACGCGTACACGAAACGAAAGGATACGCGTATTGACGATATTAGGAATGCCAGGGTAACGGGCACACGTCCGACCCACGAATTGGCCACCTACGTGGGTGATTATTTTGCAGACGCCTATGGCACAATCTCGGTGAAACAGGAATCCGGAAAGCTCAGGCTCTATTTTGCACACACCCCCGACCTTACCGCCACCCTGGAACACTGGCATTACGATGTTTGGGAAATCAAGTGGGATAAGCCCGACTTGCTTGCATGGTTTTCCTTCGGAACCGTAAAATTTGATCTTGACAACAACAACAAGGTAACCGGCATTTCCTTTGACGTTCCCAACGACGACTTTTGGTTCTATGAGATTAACGCAAGGAAAGTGAATTGACCGCCCAAGCGACCGGAGCCTTCCAACCGGTACAAGATTTTTAGTCTGCCTTCGCGGTGACGTTGAAACGCGGGGCAGATGCATATCTTCAAAAATCCCTCCTGGATTGACAGGAGGCTACTCTCTCTAAACCGGATCGAGGACTTACCCGAATCCCTCTTTTACGAGATAAATAAAAACCTTGGCGCACTTCAGGATGGAGAGCCCTTGGTCTCTGTCGTGATACCCGCCTACAATGAAGAACTCAACATTGTCCGGACAATGCATAGCCTTTCCCGAAACCGGACTTCATTTGGTGTGGAATTCATCGTGGTCGACAACAACTCTACGGACCGTACAGCTGAAATGTTGAGAAGAATGAATGTTATTGCCTGCTCGCAGAAAAAACAAGGTTGCGGTCCTGCGCGTCAACTCGGTCAGGAAACGGCGCGCGGAAAGTACATTCTCACCGCTGATGCAGATTGCCTTTATCCGCCGGATTGGATCCGTGTGATGGTTGAACGACTAAAAGATCCAAGTGTCTCCTGCGTATACGGCAGGTATTCGTTTCTTGGCTCACCCGACAAGCCCCGCTGGAAATTTTTTTGTTACGAGCTGCTCCGTGATCTTTATGCTGAACTACGGCATCTCAAGCGGCCGTTCATGAATGCCCTTGGGATGAGCATGGGTTACGTCAGGGAGTATGGTTTGAAAGCGGCATTTATTGATCGAAATATCCGCGGTGAGGATGGACGCATGTGCTTTTCATTGATGCAGTACGGGCGCGTAAAACAAATACGAGACACGGCAGTCCGCGTTTGGACCTACCCTCGGACACTGGACCGCGACGGTCGCTTGATCTACGCGTTAGGGAATAGGATTGCAAATGAGATGATGCGCTTTACACAATACTTCACCAGACAACCGCAGCACGATGTGCACATCTCAGAAAATTCAAAACGACGCACCTTTCCCGGGTTTCGAAAACGCAGAGACGTTCGTAAGAAAACTAAGGAACCCGTGTGAGGCCTGGATCCGGCGACCTTCGATGGTGAACATCGCTTACTTTTTCCGACCGTTTGCGGCCTTCGCCTTTGTCTTTGCCGTTGACCTTGTCCCGGTCTTTGCTTTTGTCTTGGTTGCTTTTTTCTTAGTAGCAACCGCTTTCTTCGCCTTCACCCCTTTCGCGCTCGTCGACTTCTTTGGAGCTTTTGCTTTTACGATTCTTTTTGCAACCACACCCGTTGTACTGCGTGGTGATCCTTCGCCGAGAATTTGCTCCGCATGATTCCGGGTATCTACCTTGCCGATGATGTCGCTGATAATGCCGTTCTCGTCGATGACATATGTAATACGCGCGGTGCCCATGTACTTCCTGCCGTACATCGACTTTTCGACCCAGGTGCCGTAGGCCTCATGAACCGCCCTGTTCGTGTCGGCCAGCAAGCGGAATGGAAGGCGTTCCTTTTGAATAAAGCGTTTGTGCGACCGCTCATTGTCGGTACTTACGCCTAATATCTCGAATCCCCTCTTTTGAAACAGCCGGTAGTTGTCGCGCAGGCTACACGCTTCGGCCGTACAACCCGGGGTCATGTCCTTCGGGTAAAAATAAAGTACAACTTTTTTCCCTCGCAGTTCAGACAGCTTGACCGGATTGCCGTCCTGATCGTTTGCGGTAAAATCGGGCGCTTTGTCGCCGACCTGTAATGCCATATTTGATGTTTAATGTTTTGATGCCAATATAGGGAGAACGATCTACACATTGAGGAAACCCGCCTAATGAAGGAGTACTTTTCAAACGTGGCCGTGACCGTTGCATATCGGATCAAAGAACGGACATATGCTTGACGCACGGCTCAGGATGTTGTATGGATGCCTTCGCGGGCGCTTCGCGACAGCCTTTGGACCGCAAAGGGGGGTGTTATGAGGTGACAGCCTGACAATCCGAAAAGTCGGGGTTAGGGAATGTATTCCGTCAATGACACCGTATTCCCGGCGTTGTCGGTTACGGTGAGTTCAAACTGGCCTTTTAGCGGACGTGCCTTGTCGAGTTTCTCCGACCATATCGTGGCCGTCTTTGGGTCGTACATCATGAGTAACCACTTGCCATCGATCTTCGCTTCAAACGAGGCAATCCCCGACAACCCATCCCTTATTCTGAATTTCGCCTGCGACGCATTCAAGGCGACCGTACGAATCTCCGGTGGTACGCTGTCTTGCAGGATGGTGAAGTTTCCGAAGTTCCGGGTGCTGAAATGAACACGACCATTTTGCCAGGTCCCGCCCAACCATTCTGCTCCTTCGTCGCCTATTTGGCATACTGCCATATTCCTTTGCCACGAGGAAATACCTGAAGGTCGAAGCGCGACGTGAATTGATTGCTTCAACGGAATTGTTTCCGAGCCAATGGAATACTCGGTGTGGCCGTTTTCGTTCACCCGCGTAGAAAGCTGGAGGTACACGGTGTCGTACAGCGAATTGGTTGGGAACCGGATATCGATAAAGTCACTGTAGTAGGTGTATTCACGGCCAGAGGGCACGGTGGCCTTGATTTGTGGTGCAACACTGCTTTCACATACGGCGATAGAATCGGGAATCGTTTTCCGCAAGTCGAAGAGGTAGACAAGTCGTCCATCGTTGCCGTAGTCGGCATCGCGCGTGATCTCCTGGCCATTGTTGTAGACCCTCGCAGAAGTTACTTCGCTGTCGCATGGGCCGGCGGAAACGACGAGAACGTTGTCTATAATCTCGTAACTAATAGGTTCGATCAGGGGCTTGAGTGCGTTCACGACCTGGCTAGCGGGAGCGGGAGTGAGGCTGAACGAAAGTTTGCTGCTATTGCCATAGGTGTCGTTCATCGTGACAACTACCTGAGTGGGTCGGTCGGGGTGCACAGATATTTTTCCGCGACCGGGAGAATCCCTGTAGAAGTGCAGGTCGTTGCCATCGTCGACATATAGCTTGTAAAATCTGTCACCCTGCCGGCGAAGGGTTTTGAAATCCATCAGCCGGTATATCGTGCGTGTGGTGCTGAAATTTATCTTTTCTATTGCCTGACGGAATTTCAACTGATCGTCTACGCGCATCTCGATGTAATTCACGCCGCCGTGGAACCTGCTTCCGGGGGCGAGGCGGTCTTTGGCCAGAATCTCAACACCGATCAGTCCCTTGGCCAGGATGGGTTCCTGCAACACATAATCATTACCTACCCTGACTGCTTTGAATTCAAATCGTCCAAAGCCGTGATTGATGCGTGAGTCGATGTCGAGCGTGCGAAGGGCAACAGTCTCCACTGCGGGAGGCAGATTATCGACAATCTCCGGGAACGCCTGTACTTTCAACGGGTTCAGGGCGAGATTGTCGCGATCGCGAATGTCGAAATGAAGGTGAGGACCACCGCTGGAGCCGGAGTTTCCTGAATAGGCAATTGTGTCGCCTTGTTTTACCGGAAACTGACCGGCGCGAAAATACAGCGACAATACATGTGACTTTCGGCGGTAGTGCTCCTGGAGTACATAGTCGGCAATGGGTCCTCTGAACCGATCAAGGTGAGCGTAAACGGTGGTATTGCCGTCATTATGGGTAATGTACAGCGCATTGCCGTAACCGGACGGGCTGATGCTGACGCGGGAGATATAGCCGCTTTTTGATGCGAGCACGGGCAAACCGATCCGGTTGTCGGTGCGAATGTCTATACCTGAGTGAAAATGAGTGCTGCGAAGTTCGCCCATGGTGCCCGACAAGGAACCGGGCTGACCGGGGTTAATGGGGTAAATATACTCTTCAGCAGCCTTCAACTTCTCGTCCGGAGGACTGAACTGAGCAGAGGAAAAAAATGGACAAACCGCCAAAAAGGCAACCCTACTTAACTTCGAAATCCAGCAATTTTTCATTTTCAATGAATGCAGCAAGCCTGTCTCCAATCTTAACCGGGCCGACACCTTTAGGTGTTCCCGTAAAAATCAAGTCTCCGGTTCTAAGCGTAAAAAATCGAGAGAGATACGAAATTATGAAATCAAAGCTAAACAACATAAGACTCGTATTGCCTTGTTGCCGAACTTCACCATTTACCGATAAGCTGAAGTTTATATCTGTCAAATCCTTAAAATCGGATGCCGCGATGAATTTGTCCGACACCGGCGCGGAACCGTTGAAACCCTTGGCGATGTCCCAGGGCAATCCTTTTTCCTTGGCTTTTTGCTGCAGGTCGCGGGCGGTGAAGTCTATACCGATGCCGATCGCGTCGTAATATTTGCGACTGAATTTTTCTTCGATATTCTTACCCTCCCGGGCGATTCGCAATACCAATTCTACCTCGTGGTGGATGTCGCGGGAAAAGTCGGGATGATAGAACGGAGCATTGTTGCGCAACAGCGCCGTGTCGGGTTTTGTGAAGATGACGGGCTCGTCGGGCCGTTCATTGTTCAGTTCGCGGATGTGTTCGGCGTAGTTACGGCCAATGGCAAAGATTCTCATGAGGATTATTTTAGGTAAATATTTCGTGACGCAAATCTACAAATTCCAAAACTGCCCTAGATTTGTACAATAACCGCAATAGCATGAAGAAGAGACAATCCCTGGTTTTTGCCATCCTCGCCCTGGTGGTGATCGGATGCGCTACCGTTGCCGTTACCGGGCGGCGGCAGCTGAACCTGGTATCCAATGCCGAGATCATACCGCTGGTCAATGAGCAATACGATTCAATTGTCCGGCATTCGCGGCTCTCGACGGACGCTCAGCAAACGGCCCTGGTTAAGGAGGTGGGGAGACGAATTCAGAAGGCCGTGGAGGAGTATATGGCTAAGAACAATGCTACGGCTGAACTCGCCGGCTTCGAGTGGGAGTTCAACCTTATCGATGACCCGAACACCGTGAATGCCTGGTGCATGCCGGGAGGAAAGGTCGCATTCTACACAGGCATCATGCCCATTTGCAAGGACGAGGCCGGTGTAGCGGTGGTGATGGGGCACGAGGTTGCCCATGCTATAGCAAACCACGGTCGCGAGCGGATGAGTCAAGGCATGTTGGCAAACGGCCTTTTGGGAACTTTTGCTGCTGCGCTGGGCCAGAATCCCGGGCTAACGAAACAAGTGCTTCTGCAGGCCGTCGGCATCGGGGGCCAGCTCACCATGTTGAAGTTCTCCCGTCAGCACGAGTCTGAAGCCGACAAGATCGGCCTCATTTTTATGGCGATGGCTGGCTACGATCCGCGTGAAGCACCTAAGTTCTGGGAGCGCATGTCTGAGCAAAGTTCTGGTCAACCACCCGAATGGTTATCCACTCACCCGTCTCACGACACGCGTATACAGGATCTAAACGCCGCCTTGCCCGAGGCGCTGTCGTACTATAACAAGTAGTTTATGCTCAGGAAGATTCTCTCGGTTCTCTTGGTAACTGTTGGTGTCGGTGTGATCGCTTTTACGGCCGAAGGACAGGATACAAAGGCGGCAATCAAAGAGATTAAGGAACACCGCCGACAAAAGGAGAAGACATTCCGCGATAAATCCGCGAGTCCGCTTTTGCCGGAAGATCGAAAGAAATTCAGAGGGCTCAACTACTTTGAGATCGATCTCGACTACCGCGTGACGGCGCGATTTGTAGAAACTCCGGGAATGCCCTTGTTCGCGATGAAGACCACGACAGAACGGCTTCCTGAATACCGAAAGTTCGGTGAGGTGCATTTCACCATTCAGGGTCAGCCACTGAGCCTTGAAGTTTACCAGAGTCCTGAGATTATGCAACGACCGGGTTACGAAGACTATTTGTTTATTCCCTTCACCGACGAAACAAACGGTCACGAAACGTATGAGGTGGGGAGGTACCTGGAATTGAGGATTCCGTCTTCGGGAGAAGTTATTATCGACTTTAACATGAGCTATAGCCCATACTGTAGTTATAATCCGAACTATTCATGTCCGATTCCTCCCGCGGTCAACCACATTCCCCTGCGGGTAGAGGCCGGCGAAAAAAAATTCAAGGATGATCACTAAGGCGATTATCGTTTGAACCCGCGCAACTTTATCTCGGTGAGCTTGCGTTTGGTGTCCTGAGGAAAGTCCCCATTCATCATCCAGTCGTAATAGGCTGGTTCCTGCTTTAGCACATCGACAACCCGTTTACCCTTATGTTTTCCGAAGTTGAAGATCTCTTCTCCTTTGTCATTGCGGATCATACGTCCTGCCAGGTCTACCATATCAGACCACAGGATATTGCTTAGTGTGTCGATGTCATTTCTGATTTCGCCGACCTTTCGTCCCGATACGTCCATCACGTCTTCTCCGTCGTAGCGTTCGACCTGCGCCAGCAATACTTGCATCGACGCTTCAGCATCCGCCTCGGCGGTATGAGAATCCTCGAGTTCCTTATTAATGTAAAACTTGTACGCTGCCTTCAAAGTACGTTTCTCCATCAGGTGAAATATCTTTTGAGAATCGATGATCCGTTTTCTTTGATAATCAAAATCGATCCCGGCCCGAAGAAATTCCTCGACGAGCAGGGGAACATCCATCTTCAGAATGCTGAAGCCGGCCAGGTCAGCGCCTTCCATAAATTTTGCGTAGTCGCGGGCGACCTCCTTAAACATGGGCTTGTCTTTGACATCCTCATCATAAATCCCGTGAAAGACTGAGCTCTCCGGTGGGATGGGAATGCCCGGATTGAGAAGATTTGATTTGCGCAAAATCTCTCCGTTAGGCATCATCTTGATGACAGCGATCTCAATAATACGATCGTGTGTGACGTTCGTGCCGGTGCTTTCGAGGTCAAAGAAACAAAGTGGGTTGCGAAGATTGAGTTTCATCGTGCCCAATATTATTACGGAAACCCCGGAAAGAAAGGGTTACGACAGAATTTTTTCCGACAGCTGCTCGATATTGATTCCGCCGAAATTGCCGGAACTCATCATCAGTAGGTTCCGGTTCTTCCACGGCTGTCCCTGAAGAAATTCGCTGAGCGCCTCCGCATTGGTGAATATCTTCACCTGTGGCGATCCGAAAGCATCTTGAATGTCGGATTCACTGAGAGGTTCGAGGTTTTTTGCGCGTACTTTTTCGGGATTTATGTAAATAACGCCCGTCTCTGCACCGCTTAGTGTGTCCTTGTACTGGGGAAGAAATTTCTTATTAAGGCTGCTGTAAGTATGAAGTTCAAGGCAGGCCAGCAATTCCCGGGATGGGTGAAGTTCACGAACGGCCTTGACCGTGGCCCGCACTTTGGAGGGGGCATGGGCAAAATCGCGATACACTGTCGTTTGTCCATTGCCATTTACTTTTTCAAGGCGGCCAGCGGCACCTTCGAAACTTGAAATGGCCTCGTAGAACTGCTGATTGGTAATACCGATCCTTTTCAGGACTTCCTTCGCGCCGTTGATATTCTGAAAGTTGTGGCTACCAAAGATCTTGACAGGATATTTCTGTGGTCCGTCGGTAAGGAAAAATTGCCCTTCATTATCGGACGTGTGTGGGTGTACGCTGTAAGCAATCTCCGTCACATCAACGCGTTCTTTTTTTCCGATCATCAGCGACATTGGATCAGGCTCACAGTAGACAAGGATTCCACCCTTCGGCGTCTGGTCTGCGAAAAGGTCGAATTGTTTCACATACTCTTCCTCGTTGGGAAAGACATTCGCGTGATCCCAGGCAATACCACTGATCAATCCAATATGGTGTCTGTACTTGAGAAATTTGGGTGTAGGATCGATCGCGGAACACAGGTACTCGTCGCCTTCTATTATAATAAGAGGCGCATCGGAAAGTTTAACGGTGTGCTCGATGCCTTTGACCCTGGCACCGATGACATAGTCAAACTTTCTTTTGTGATAGTTGAGTACGTGAATAATGATCGCCGTTATGGTCGTTTTTCCATGACTTCCGGCGATTACGACGCGCTGCTTGTCGCGGGACTGTTCATAGATGAATTCCGGAAACGAATAGATCTTGAGGCCTAATTCCTTAGCTTTTAGTAGCTCAGGGTTGTCGGCCGCGGCGTGCATCCCCAGGATCACCAAATCAATATCTTTTGTCACGACTTCAGGCCGCCAGCCAATCTGTGTGGGCAGTAGTCCGGCACTTTTCAATGTCGTTCTGGCAGGATCGAATATTTCGTCGTCCGACCCGGTAATGTCATGGCCTGCGACCTTTAGGGCGGCGGCCAGGTTGTGCATCACACTTCCACCAATCGCAATGAAATGGATTCGGAGTTTTTTTGGGCGCGTCATCGGCAAAAAATTCCGCGGTAAAGTAAAATAAAAAAATTAATAGTCCTACGAGGCGTTTCACGGCCTCTCCTGGCGCGGTAGGCGGACTTTGACACGCGTTGTCACAGCTTTTGATGTTATTCACATTTTGAGTGTGTATCGTTTGTGAATAGTTTGTGGGCATTGTCATTACCGTTGTGTGTACGTTTGTCGCCCTGATGTAAGCAAACACGTACAACAACCACTGTATGGAGCAAGGTCGATCAACGCCATTGAGGTTAAGCAGCAAGACTAACAAATTGATTCCGAGGGATATTTCGGAAAGTTTAGGCAAGCTGCCACCTCAGGCGCTCGATCTGGAAGAAGCTGTGCTCGGTGCGTTGATGCTGGAGAAGAACGCGCTTAACGCGGTTGTCGAGTTCCTCAAACCGGAGCATTTCTATTCTGATGTCCACAAGGAGATCTATCAGGCAATTATCGACCTGTTCAAGGCGTCCGAGCCTGTGGACATGCGCACCGTGGTGAACCAGTTGCGCAAGAATGGTAAGCTGGAACTGGTGGGCGGGGCATACGTTATCGCGGAACTCACTTCCAAGGTCAGTTCGGCGGCCAATATCGAATACCACGCCCGGGTAATCATTGAAATGTCCATCAAGCGGACGCTGATTCAGGTGGCCTCGCAGATTCATCACGATGCCTACGAGGATACCACCGACGTGTTTGAACTGCTTGACAGGACTGAGCAGGCCGTTTTCGAGGTTTCCGATTCGAATCTCCGCAAAAATTACGACAACATGCGTAACCTGATGGCCCGGGCCATCCAGGAACTGCAAGTGTTGAAGGACCATAAGGACGGCCTCACTGGTGTGCCCAGTGGATTCACCGCGCTGGATCGTATCACTTCCGGGTGGCAGAAGTCGGATCTCGTAATTATCGCGGCAAGGCCCGGTATGGGTAAGACCGCGTTTGTGGTTTCCGCACTTCGAAATGCGGCGGTAGACTTCAAGATTCCCGTCGCAATATTCTCGCTCGAGATGGCGTCCATCCAGTTGGTCAACCGTATGATTTCGGCAGAGGCGGAACTGGAAGGGGAGAAGATAAAAAAAGGAAACCTGGCCGATCACGAATGGCAGCAACTCGTGCATAAAACCAGCCGTTTGTCGTCGGCGCCTATATTTATTGACGACACGCCTGCGCTTTCGATCCTCGAATTGCGCGCAAAATGTCGCAGGCTCAAGGCCGAGCACAACGTGCAATTGATCGTGATCGACTACCTGCAGCTGATGCGCGGAGATCAGGGAGGAAATCGTGAACAGGAGATCGCATCCATTTCCAGGGCCTTGAAAGGTATCGCAAAAGAGTTGAACGTCCCGGTTCTTGCACTGTCGCAGTTGAGTCGTGGTGTTGAAACACGGGGGGGTGACAAAAGGCCGCAGTTGTCTGACCTGCGTGAATCTGGTTCCATCGAACAAGATGCCGATATCGTTATGTTCCTCTACCGCCCGGAATACTATAAGATCACGGTAGACGAAGATGGCATGCCAACCCAGGGTGTTGGCGAAGTGATCGTCGCGAAGCATCGCAACGGTTCTACGGGAACAGCAAAGTTGAAGTTTATTGGTAAGTTCACCAAGTTTGCTGATCTTGATACGCCGTCGACGTACGATAACCCGTTCTCGGGCATGATAACGCGTGAAAGCAGGTTAAACAGCATTGACCCGCCCGACGAACCCCCCACTTCGCCTCGCGACGACGACGATACGCCGTTCTAAATTTCTAGAAGGTCAGCTCATCATACGCGGACCGCAACTCATTCTCTGTTTTTCGATCGTTGTTATTCCTTGCCACCTCCATTCCTTTCTCCAGGGTACGTAGGGCCGCGTCCAGGTCGCCCATTTGTTCAAAAAGTTTGGCTGCCTGGTAGTATGTCGGGACATACTGGGTGTGTTCCTTCAAAAGAATTTCAAAGTAACGCCTCGCTTGATCCTGATCATGCTTTACATATTCCAGAGCCAGGGCGTAAATGTTGAACGGGTCTTTCGGATCATCCCTGAAAAACTGTTGCAGTTGCTGCAGCCGGGTCATATCCATAGCGGTAAGCGGGTATAGTTTTTTACTTGGTTCGGGCTCGCCGGCGAAACTGCTAAATTTTTGCGCAATTGGGAGCACGCCTTACAGATTTTTGTATCTTGAGCCCTGTTTCAAAAGAAAGGACACCGAACTTATTGATTTAGAATGAGATGAAGATCCTGGTTTGTATTACGCACGTACCTGACACAACTTCCAAAATCAACTTCAAGGATAATAATACAAAGTTCGATACCACCGGTGTTCAATTCATCATTGGTCCCTACGACGATTATGCGTTGGCGCGCGCAATTGAGCTGAAGGAGTCAACTGATTCCACGGTGACGGTGTTGAATGTCGGTTTGGCAGAAACCGAACCGACGATCAGAAAGGCCCTTGCCATCGGCGCCGATGACGCAGTCAGGGTGAACGCTGAACCTGTCGACTCCTTTTTCGTGGCGGCACAAATCGCGGAACACGCAAAGAGCGTCGGTTATGATCTTATCCTGATGGGAAGGGAATCCATCGACTACAATAGCGGCGTTGTCCACGGGCTGGTTGGCGAAATGCTGGGTATGCCGTCCGTCTCGCCCGTCATGAAATTGGACATAGAGGGCAGCGTAGCTAAACTCGCCAGGGAGATTGAAGGCGGGAAGGAATACCTGGAAGTAAGTCTGCCCGTCGTTGCCGGTTGCCAAGAGCCGATAGCGGAATGGAAGATCCCTAATATGCGGGGAATTATGTCGGCGCGGACCAAGCCGTTGAAGGTGGTCGAACCGGTATCTATCGATACGGGAGTCGCAACGATGAAGTTTGAATTGCCGCCCCCCAAGGGTCAGGTCAAAATGGTTCCGGCCGACGACGTCGCACAACTTGTTACCCTGTTAAAAAACGAAGCTAAGGTTTTATAATCGCACGCATCATTCATGAACATTCTTGTATTTGTAGAAAGCGCAGAAGGAAAAGTAAAAAAGAATTCGATCGAGGCGGTGTGCTATGCCCGTGGCCTGGGTGGTACGGTGACTGCTATTGCCTTGGGCAGTGCTGACGGTGGTGAGCTCGAAGCGCTCGGGAAATACGGAGCCAGTAAGGTGCTTCATGCAGCTGATGAGAAACTCAATCAGGGCGTTATCCAGGCCTACACCGAAGTGCTTGTCGCAGCGATGCAAAGTGAGTCGGCGGACGTGTTGGTGTTGACAAATTCGTCGTTGGGCACACCAGTTGCGGCCCGTGTAGCTGCGCGTTTGAATGCCAGCCTCGCGACGAACGTCGTTGAACTTCCCGACACTTCTTCAGGATTTGTAGTGAAGAAGAGCATTTATACCGGTAAAGCCTTTGCATTCATTGATCTGAAAAATCCTAAGAAGGTGATTGCAGTACGCAAGAACGCCGCGTCGATTGAGGAATCCGGTAGCCCGGTACAAGTAACACCTTTCACCACCCCGCTTTCTGATGCGTGGTTTGCCGCGAAGATCACCTCCTCCGAAAAGGCAAGTGGTGAAGTCCTGCTGCCGGAGGCGAACATTGTCGTCTCAGGTGGTCGCGGCATGAAGGGCCCGGAGCACTGGGGTATCCTTGAAGAGTTAGCCCGTACGTTACATGCTGCCACCGGTTGCAGTAAGCCGGTATCAGATATGGGGTGGCGACCACACCATGAGCACGTTGGGCAGACGGGTGTAAAAGTTGCGCCTCAATTGTATATTGCTGTAGGTATTTCAGGAGCCATCCAGCATTTAGCGGGAGTAAACTCATCCAAATGCATCGTGGTTATCAATAAAGATCCGGAGGCACCATTTTTTAAGGCTGCCGACTACGGCATCGTAGGTGATGCATTTGAAATAATTCCTAAATTGACGGAAGCTATTAAAGCCGCAAAGTAAGTGAAGAAGATCAAGCTAGAA
>CAZIAG010000034.1:0-15184 GCA_964537375.1 uncultured Roseivirgaceae bacterium | reverse complement strand
TCGGGTATGATGCGAACCTGTTTTCCGATTCTTTCACCCAACGCTTTCCGAATTTCCCGTTTGTGCCTGTTGAGTCTCTCCAGTGTCGCCGCCTTGTCCTTGGCGAGCATCATACTGATGTAAACCTTCGCCACACTCAGGTCGGCACTGACGTTCACGTCGGCGATCGTTACGAACGTGTTCTCGAGTATTCCGCGCTTATCGCGTTGAAAAATGTCACTCAACTCTTTCTGAACCAGTCTGCCGAACTTCTGTTGCCGCGTTGAACCTGCCATTGATGGAAGTGCTTAAGGTTTGCTAATCAACAGGTAACGCAAATAAAAAACAATAGATTCCCCTTTAAACTTCAGAATTACTCATCTATTTTTCCGCCACTTCAAAACGCTACAGCCTTGATTCGATACTTCCGCATTAACGACCCTTACCGGCTAGCAGGTCTGTTCGTTTTGTTTTCAATATTGTCCCTGCCCCTCTTCGTTGACCAGGCGCCCCCGGGTGTCTCGGAACTAAAGAGCATGGTCGTCGGAGAAAAGCTGAACGAGGGCTACAAAATGTATAGCGAGCTGGTCGACAATGCGGGCCCGCTGACGGCCTGGTCCTACGAGTTCCTCGATTCACTGTTTGGCCGGTCCCTTCTCGGCCGGCGGATACTTGCGTTTTTTCTCATATTTATACAAGCCGCCTACATCGGTGTCATGATGATAAACCGCAAGGTCTTTAATGAGAATACTTATATCTCTTCCTTTGTCTTCTCCCTTCTATTCTGTTTCTCGTACGACGCTTTCACGCTGACGGGAGAATTGCTCGGCTCATTCTTCCTGCTGCTGGCTTTGAACAATATGTTCGGCGAAGTCGAGTTCCGAACCCAACGCGATGAAACGGTTTTCAACCTCGGCGTGTACATAAGCATTGCATCGCTATTCTCGTTTGCATACTGGATCTTCCTTTTCTTCGCGATAGTGTCGCTTATCGCTTTCGCTCGACTTACGCTCAGGCGATTTCTCCTACTGGTCTTTGGTTTCGTATTGCCTCATCTGCTTGTTTTGAGCATTACGTTCCTGACTGATGTGCTGCCTGATATCTGGGAGTACTATTACCTGGCAAATCTTTCCCTCGACCGCAGGGTCATCTTTGGTACTTCCGAGTTGCTTGCACTTGCTGCCGTTCCTGTTGCGTACCTCGCGATCTCGCTGTTTATGTTGCAACGTGAGGCCAGGTTCAGCAAATACCAATCGCTCCTTCTCCAGGTAATGTTTGTCTGGATTGGTTTCTGCATGATCTACCTTTTGTTTTGCCGGAATCTTCGCCCCCAGAACCTGATCATCTTTATTCCCGGGCTTACCGTGCTGATCACCCACTTTCTGCTCAGCATACGCCGCAGGCGGTTGGCCGAAATAAACGGCTGGCTATTACTGATCGGGATAGCGACCACAAGTTACCTCGCGCGTTATGACAATTATCCCTGGGTCGATTACACAAAGCTCCAGGTAGTGAGCAACTCGGGCAGCGGCCTTAAAGGAAAGCGGTTATTGGTACTTGATGACGACCTTAGTCCCTTCTTGTCAAACAGGCTTGCGACACCGTACCTGAACTGGCGACTTACTGAAGAAATCTTTTCAAGGCCGGATTACTACGAACATGTCACAAGCGTGTATCACGCATTTAAGATCGATCCGCCTGACGTGGTCATCGACAAAAGGCGTTATTTACAGCCTTTCCTGGACAGAATACCTGAAATATCGCGGAACTACCAGCGCCGCGGCGACATGTACGTCCGGATTACTGACAACTGATCTTGTTCACCCGTCTTTCGTGGCGTCCGCCTTCGAAGGTCGATTGAAGAAACGCCATCGTGATGTCCTCCGCTTCGGCGACACTGATAAAGCGGGCGGGAATACATAAGACGTTGGCGTCGTTGTGCTGGCGCGCCAGCATCGCAAGTTCTTTATTCCAACAAATCGCCGCCCTAATGCCCTGATGCTTGTTGGCTGACATAGCGACACCGTTGCCACTACCACAGATCAGGATTCCGGTCTCCTGCTCCTTGCGTTCGATAGCTTCGGCAACCGGGTGCGCAAAATCCGGGTAGTCGACCGAGTCGGGGCTATTCGTGCCGACATCCCGAACAGTGTATCCCTCCTGTTGAAGTTTTTTCTTCAGGGCTTCCTTGTACTCGAATCCCGCATGATCGGACCCAATAATCAATGATGGCATTATTTGGCTGCTTGTTCGTTTAACTGTTCTTCCTCTTTTTCCCTTTTCCTCACTACCCGGGACGAGATCAAAATACTCAATTCATACAAGAGGTACAATGGAATCGAAATCAACGCCTGGCTCAGGGGATCTGCCGATGGCGTTACGATCGCACCGAGAATCAGAATGATGATCACGGCATGTTTGCGTGATTTCCGTAGAAACTGCGGCGTTATGATTCCCATCTTGGTAAGGAAATAGATTACCACCGGAAGTTGAAAAAGGATTCCTGTTCCAAATACCACCGTGACGATGGTTCCTACGACCGATGTGATGTCGAACTCGTTGGTAACCATTTCGCTGATCTCATAGGTCGCCAGGAATGAGATCATCATCGGCGCCATGACATAATATCCAAACAATACCCCGGAGAGAAAAAGCACCGAAACGGCCGCTACGGCTCCACGTGAATATTTCCTTTCAGTTTTATACAGCCCCGGCTTTACAAAGCGCCACATTTCCCAGGCGATGTAGGGAAACGAGACGATCAGGCCGATAACTACTGACGCCGTAATGTGCATCGTAAACTGCCCGGTCATGAAACGGCTCTGCAGTTCGAAAGGTATTTCATCAATACACAAAGCATCCGGACTACCCAGCAATTGCCCGAGCTTACATAACCATCGGAATGTCGGAAAATCGGGTCGTCCCGGTGCGAAAATGATGTGATCAAAAATCCATTTACCGTACGAGAAAGCGACTATAGTGAAGACCATTATCGCGAGAAGCGATCGGATCACATGCCACCTCAATTCTTCGAGATGATCAAGAAAACTCATCTCCTTCTCGTCAATCTGCTCCTGATCTAACGGCATAGCTTTCGCGCTTTTCTAATAATGGACTGACTTCTAGTAGAGCGGGAATTTCTCCATCAGGCGATTCACCTTTCGTTTTACAGCCTTGAGATGTTTCGTGTCCGCGTGTCTTTGAAGGGCTTCATCGATCAGGTCGACCACTTTCACAACATCCTTTTCCAACATGCCCCTTGTGGTAATCGCGGGCGTACCGATTCGCATACCGGACGTTACCATCGGCGACTGCGTGTCAAAGGGAACCATGTTTTTGTTAATCGTAATATCAGCCTGGATAAGGGCCTCCTCCGCCTGCTTGCCCGTAAGTTTCCTGGACCGGAGGTCGATCAGCATCAAATGGTTGTCGGTTCCTCCGGAAACGATCTTATATCCGCGTTCGACGAATGCCGCGGCCATCGCCTTGGCATTCTTTGCGACTTGCACTATGTACTCGAGGTATGCGTCGGACAGCGCTTCGTGGAATGCAATGGCCTTTGCGGCAATCACGTGCTCCAACGGCCCTCCCTGCGTACCGGGAAATACACCTGAATCAAGAACTGAACTCAGTTTCCTGATTTCTCCTTTCGGCGTCTTTAAACCCCATGGATTGTCGATGTTCTTCCCAATCATCACCATGCCCCCACGCGGACCGCGAAGCGTTTTGTGCGTGGTCGTTGTTACAACGTGGCAGTGTTCCATCGGATCGTTGAGCAAGCCGCGTGCGATCAGGCCTGCCGGGTGCGCAATGTCGGCCATCAATACTGCGCCTACACTGTCGGCAGCCTCTCTCAGTTTTTTGTAATCCCAGTCACGGCTGTATGCGGACGCACCGCAGATGATCATCTTGGGTTTCTCCCGCTGCGCGATCTCGACGACCTTATCAAAATCGATCCTTCCCGTCTCCTCTTCCACCCCATAAAAGACCGGCTGGTAAAGTTTACCCGAAAAGTTTACGGGCGAGCCATGGGTCAGGTGACCTCCATGAGAAAGGTCGAATCCGAGTATCTTATCCCCTGGCTTAAGACATGCAAGCATCACAGACGCATTGGCCTGTGCTCCCGAATGTGGCTGGACGTTCGCCCACGCTGCGCCAAATAGGGTTTTCGCGCGATCGATCGCCAGCTGCTCAATCTCGTCGACCACTTCGCAGCCGCCGTAATAACGTTTGCCTGGCAAGCCTTCGGCGTATTTATTGGTTAGCACCGTGCCCATGGCCTTGATCACTTGCATCGAGGCAAAATTCTCTGAAGCAATCAGTTCAATACCTTGCTGTTGGCGCTGCTTTTCCTTCTCAATGAGATCAAAAATGACTTTGTCCTTTTTCATGGGGATAGAAAGAGGCCTCAAAAATAAGGCTACCGGTGGAGCAAACCCAACCCCTCCCAATAATTCAATTGGAAATTTCCAACAGCGCCGTCTGGCAACTTGACAAGAAAACTGTAACAGACAAACCCTGCATCTTCCAATTGGCGGCTCGCACCCTGGGGGCATAAAGGATCATTGGATTACTTCGTGGTGGGTCTCCTCCCAAGGCTAATCCAGACGAAGCAGCGGATTTGCGAGCACAGAATAACATTGCAGAAGAAGATCGGGAGGCAGATTGACCATCCAAATTTTTTTCAACCTTGGGCCCCGACTCGTTATCACTGCGTTGGGACAAGCCGTGAACCTTTGCCTTGTCTAACCCCAGTTAACCCCTTTTTTCTCATTTTGGGACGGATCCAATTGCGGAATTTGTTGGCAAACGTCGGGCGCCGCACGATATCCCGCTAACCGGGCCAGGCTGAACGATTCGAGTTCCTTGTTCTGCATTCCCTTTCTGATCATCGCGCCATGGCGGAAAAGAGGCCGGTTATCGCAGTCAGCCCTGATCTACCCGAGAGGCAGACGAGTTACCGCATCGACGCCGCCAACCCCCGTTCTTTGGACACTCTTTAAGTGGGAGAACCCGCGGGACAACAGGGGCTATCCTCTAATCCCAGGCCTACCATGAACCAGACGCCCCGCCACCGCTGAAGCCGCCTCCTCCTCCGGAGAAGCCGCCGCCGGACCAACCCCCGCCACCGCTTCGGCCGGACCAACCGCCACCATACCATCCACCCGGACCAAGGAACCAGCCCCCGCGCCTGCGCCTGCGGTTACCCCGACTTAAGAAAATGATCAGCGCAATGATTACCAGTGTAGTAATGATGGATCCCCCTCGTTCCGCGGGTTCTTTCGCACGGTCGGGAGTTCCCTTGTACTCACCACCAACGGCTTTGATAATAGCATCAATGCCGGCGGCTATCCCCGCCTCATAGTTGCCTTGCCGAAAGTGGGGAGCGATCTCGTGGCGAATAATCTGACCGCAAAGGATGTCGGGCAAGACCCCCTCCAAACCACTCCCAACTTCGATTCTCATCTTTCGATCCTCTACGGCCACGAAGAGCAGAATACCGTTATCATTCCGGGCATCGCCCAGCTTCCATTTCTCGACGACGTCGATCGTGTACTGCTCAATTGACGTTCCCTCCAATGAGGGAATAATCAAAACGGCGATTTGATTGGTCGTGGTGTCCTCGTGCAGGGCCAGTCGCTGTTCCAATCCAGCGACGAACGACCGCGAAAGTATCTTCGTTTCATCGTGAACCCGCGCTCCCCACAGTTCCGGAATCTTTGGCTGGGCCATCAACGAAGACCAGGCGAGCCAAAGGAATATGATGTTCAATACTTTCTTCATGCTTTCTTAATTGATGCGCAAGTCGTCACCGAGCTCATTCACATCGTCCGCGGTACGCATGAATCCTTTTTCCAAAAGGATTTTCGCACAACGTTTGACCTCGGCCTCCATTCCTGCCACCAACTCGCCCCTCTTGATGTGACTGATCAGGTCGGCAACGAGTTGATCCCACTCTTTCTGGTCCACGACCTTGTTGATACCGCTATCGCCCATGACGACCACTTCGTGTTCGAACATCGAAACGAAGATCATTATTCCCGTGCGGTGACGTGTGTTAAAAATCTCCTCTTCCAAAAAGGTGGTCTCAGCCCTTTGTTGCGTCTGCTCATCCATTTCATCCCGGCTAATAAACCATCGCTTTACGAAATCCGAAAACCGCGCGAGGAGTGCGCCCAACGTTCCGCCGGTCAGGACAAAAAAGAAGATGAAGATCGGGTCGTAGAAAAGTGTGAGGCTTCCGGCCGACAACAGATAGCGATCAATAATGATCACGGTCAGAAAAAAGACCATCCCGAATGCGATGGCCGCTTTGTAAACTGCTTGCGGATACCGTCCGCTCATTTCCACAATTACCGGCACGATTTCTCCGGAAATCGTCTTCTCCGCTTCTTTCACGGCATTGCGAATCCGCTCCAGGTCTTCGTCGGACAACTTTTTTCTGAGATTCATAGAGGACTAATTAACGCGCCGCTCGCGTGTTGCTATTTGAGTTGTCTTAGGTACAGTTGAATGGTGTTCTCCAACCCTAAATACAGGGCGTCACAAATCAGGGCGTGACCAATGGAAACTTCGTCGAGGTAAGGAATACTCTCCTTCAGAAACCGGAGGTTGTCGAGGTCAAGATCATGTCCGGCATTGATTCCGAGGGACAACTCCCTGGCCACACGTGCGCTTTCAATGTACGGTTTGACTGCAATTTCGGGGTTGAGCTTGAATTCACGGGCATACGGCTCCGTGTATAGTTCGACGCGGTCGGCACCCGACGCCGCTGCGCCTTCGACGATCTTGGGAACGGGATCGACAAAAACAGAAACGCGCACGCCCAGTGCCTTGATCTCGCTGACTATTTCTTTCAAAAAGGCGGCATGGGCGATGGTATCCCAACCGGCGTTTGATGTGATGGCATCGGGCGGATCGGGAACAAGCGTTGCCTGCGCCGGCTTTACTTCACGGATTATCTTCAGATATCGTTCATCGGGATAGCCTTCGATATTGAATTCCGTTTGCACGACCTGGTGCAAGGCGATTACGTCGGCGTAGCGGATATGTCTTTCATCGGGTCGTGGGTGCACCGTAATACCTTGTGCACCGAAGGCCTCACAGTCGCGGGCAGCTTTGATGACGTCCGGATTATTTCCCCCGCGCGCATTCCTGAGTGTGGCAATTTTATTAATATTGACGCTGAGTCTGGTCACTGCGGCACTGAATAGTTATAGCAAGAAAACTCCCTACCCTGAATTTTCGTTCGAAAGTTATGCAACGGCAATAAAAAAATTATGAGCCTTAAGAAACGAATAGATGATGACATAAAAAAGGCGATGCTTGCCAAGAACAAAGAGGAGCTGGAGGCCTTGCGGGGCATCAAGTCCTTGATACTTCTCGCGGAGACGGAAAAGGGTGCTGCCAGCGAACTTGCCCCCGACGCAGAAAACAAACTCCTCATGAAGGCCGCAAAGCAGCGCAAGGAATCGGCGGAAATATTTCAACAACAGAGCCGCCAGGACCTCGCGGATCGGGAAATGCTTCAGTTCGAGATCATCAGCCGCTATTTGCCAAAACAGTTGTCGGAGGAGGAGTTGAAGGCTGCGTTACAGACGGTTATTTCCGAGGTTGGCGCTCAAGGTCCCCAGGATTTGGGCAAGGTTATGGGCGTCGCCACGCGTCGGTTGGCGGGCCAGGCCGATGGTCGTCTTATCTCCGAGTGGGTCAAAAAACTTCTCAATCCTTGAACGGAGTAGATATCGTCCTGATAATCCTCATCCTCGTCGGATGCTTCGCGGGTTATCGGGACGGCTTCCTGATGGGGGTGTTTTCCTTCCTCGCGATTGTATTGGGGATACTAGGTGCCTTTAAATTGATGGGCCTAGCCATCGTGTTTCTTGCCAGTGAGTTCGACATCGATCAACAGTATTTGCCATACATTGCCTTTGCGGCGGTGTTCCTTGTGATCGTCATAGCCGTTCGACTGGTTGGCAACGTGATTAAGTTATCGATTGATAAGACCTTCCTCGGCCGGCTTGATCAGTTCGCCGGAGCTATCCTCGGCTTGTTTAAGACAGTATTTGTGTTGAGTGTGCTGTTTTGGATCATTGATTCCCTGCAGATCGATCTGCCGGAAGCGTGGACGGCAGACTCCGTGATTCTTCCGCACATTGTTAATTTTGCGCCCATGCTCACCAGTTGGATCAGTGAACTGTTCCCGTTTTTTCGTGATACCTTCTGAGGTAAGGGCGCCGTTGCAAAACTTTTATTGTCCTTAATTTTTTATTTATTTATCGTTACAAATTGCAGCGCGATATGTCAATTGTAGTAAAAGAGGAAAACGGTTTTAAGTTCGTGGATGAGGGGACCGGCCAGGTGCTTTTGCTCCTTCATGGGTTGTTCGGTGCCCTGAGTAATTGGGAGGGTGTGGTCAACCGTTTTTCCAAAAGCTTTCGCGTTGTCATCCCAATGCTTCCGATATACGAGATGCCACTCAGGGAGGCCGGGCTCGACGGCCTCCGGAAATTCCTTGAAGAGTTCGTTACCTATAAGCAACTGGATGAAATGATATTGATGGGCAACAGCCTCGGCGGTCACATTGCCCTTCTCTACACCCTGAAGAATAGTGAGAAAGTGAAGAAATTGATCTTAACCGGGAGTTCGGGCCTGTTCGAGGACTCAATGGGAGGTTCGTACCCGAAGCGGGGAAATTATGAGTACATCAAGGAACGCGTCGAGTACACGTTCTTTGATCCGCACGTGGCCACGAAGGAGCTGGTGGACGAGGTTTTTGAAACTACCAAGAGCATCCCAAAATGTATGCGGATCGTGGCGATTGCAAAGTCGGCGCAACGGCACAATATGGCCGATGAGATTCCAAACATTACGGTACCAACGTTGCTGGTATGGGGATTAAATGACACAATTACCCCACCCATTGTTGCGCACGAATTTAACAGGCTGATTCCCAACTCGGAACTCCGCTTTATCGACCGGTGTTGCCATGCCCCGATGATGGAACACCCGGAAAAATTTAATGAAATCGTAGAAGATTTTCTGGTTACTTAGGTATCGTTTTGTTCCATCAACGGAAAAGGCAATTATGAGCATGATCGCAGAAGACCTTATCAACCACATGATCCCCCCGCTCAAGGGAACCGATGATGCTCATAAAGCAATCGTTTGGATGGAAGAATTCCGTTGTACTCATCTGCCCGTTGTAGACAACGGCCACTTGTTGGGATTCATCTCCGAAGAAATTATCCTTGAGACCAACGACATCGACAAGCATGTAGGCGACTTCAACCTAATAGGCCAGTCCAGTTACGTTCATCTGGATACTCATTTTTACGACATCTTGAAGATCGCGACGGATAATAAGCTTCAAATGGTGGCCGTGATCAACGATGACCAGCAGTACTGCGGCGTCATCACCGTGCAGGATACCCTTACTTCGTTCGCTCAAACGGCTGCTGTGCAGATGCCCGGTGCCATACTCGTGCTCAGCATGGATTTCATTGACTATTCCCTGGCAGAAGTTAGTCGCCTGATTGAAGAGAATAATGCGAAAATATTAAGCAGCCTTATCAAGACCGATCCTTTGGACCCGGGCAAGATTCGCCTTACGGTTAAGGTAAATCAAACCGATATGTCTCGCATTGTAGCAACCCTCGAGCGCTTCGGTTACAAAGTCATCGGTCGTTACCAGGAACTCCAGCCTATCAAGAATGAAAAGGAGCGCATCGATATGCTCCTTCGCTATCTCGACCTCTAGTTTTCCCGCTTTTTTTCCTGTGAAAGCGCTTCGTATCTTTATCTTATCGTTTCTCAGCGCTATCCTCAAAACATCGTTTAATGAAAATCGGCGTCCACGGAAAGGAATTTGACAAGCAGTCGGTCCCCTTGATTGAACGCATATTCGAATTGCTGGGCGATCATGAAGTCGTGATCTCGTCCCGGTTTGTTGGTCATTTAAAGCATCCCTCTTTCAAGAAGTTTCGATGGGAGCGATACGAACCCGGCGATGATCTCTCGGCGCTCAACATGATGTTAAGCATTGGCGGTGATGGCACACTTTTGGAAACTGTTTCTCATACGGGGAGTTACAATATTCCTATTCTCGGCATTAACACGGGCCGACTCGGATTTCTGGCCACGATTAGCCGAGGGGACACTGAACAGGCGTTGATCCAGGTGTTGAAAGGTTCTTACAAGCTTGATAAAAGATCGTTGCTGCGGTTAGAGTCCAGCAATCAGATCTTTGGCAATCTCAATTTCGCGTTGAACGATTTCACCATCGTCAAGAAGGACACTTCTTCGATGATCACCATCCATACGTTTATCGATGGCGAATTTCTCAATTCCTATTGGGCGGACGGAATCATCGTCGCTACGCCAACCGGTTCGACGGGCTATTCATTGAGTTGTGGTGGACCGTTGATTTTCCCCCGGTCTCAAAATTTTGTCATCACGCCGGTGAGCCCACACAATCTTGCTGTGAGACCAATTGTCCTGGCTGATTCCTCTGAGATATCCTTTCGCATCGAAGGAAGAAGCCGGAAATTCCTGGTATCCCTTGATTCACGGGTGGCCACTGTTGACAATACGGTAGAGCTAAAGGTGCGCAAGGCAGATTTTACCGTGTCGCTCATCCAACTCAAGGACCAGCATTATTTCAAGACGCTTCGGCAGAAACTGAACTGGGGACTCGATGTGCGTAATTGATTTTTTAGTACTTTTGTTGTTGGCTGTCTATAGTAAACTCAAATTTCTCAAGGAATGAGAAAGTTCTTTTGTCTGATCTTGGGGGTATTCCTTGTGTTTTCCTTTCAGGATGGTTTTAGTCAACTTAATCGGAGAACCATTAAGAAAAACAACAAGCGAATTTCTGCCTTTAAAGGGAAGAAATACCACTTTGGAAAAGAAAAGGTATATCACTCCCTGGGGATTTCGCTTAACGCGTTTAACTACTATGGCGATCTCGCACCAAGGCCGAGTCGCCTGAGCACCGATCTGGCCTTTACACGCCCAGCAATTGGCCTTTCATTTTCGCATCGGTTCGGTCCCCGTTATTCTATCAATGGAAGTTTCACTTACGGAACGCTCAGGGGTGCGGATATTGAATCCGCCGACCATGCCGATTCCGGAAATGGCATTTATCGCTATAAGCGAAATCTTAGTTTCAGAAACAGAGTAAAGGAACTTTCGGTCGTCGCGGTATTGGACCTGTTCGAGAACCAGGCGACCTATATCAGCAGGGTGCGTTGGACGCCTTATGCGTTCGCGGGTGTGGCGGTTTTCCATCACAATCCGCAAGCGCTTGCTCCAGCTAATGGACTGAATGGCGAACCTTTGGCCGAAGGCGGGACATGGGTGAATTTACAGCCGCTCGGCACAGAAGGGCAACACAGCACCTTGGACGAAGGCGACTCGAACTATGGGATTAAACCTTACAAATTAATACAGCCCGCTATACCATTTGGCCTTGGGGTGCGTTTCAGGTTAAATGAAGTAATGGACTTTTCGGCTGAATTATCGTTTCGTTACCTATTCACCGATTACATCGACGACGTGAGCGCTAACTATGTCGATCTTGATGTACTCGACAGTGACCTTGCCCGAGCGCTCTCATACCGCGGCAATGAGACCCCGTACGCTGGCGAGGCGCAACCCACGGTGGGTCGCAACGGAAACACATATTCTCTCATCCCGGGCTACGGTCAGGAACATCCCGACAATATGCGTGGGAACCGGAACGACCGTGACATTTATACGGTGACTACCTTTAAGTTGAGTTACATCCTGGGCAAAACCCTACACCGCGCCAAGTTCAGATGAGGACGGGATGCACCATAGTCGTCCTTTTGAGCCTGTTCATCGTCGAGCCGGTGATCGGTCAACGCGCGGAAATCGGTTTTGGGATCGGTACGTTCAATTATACGGGAGATCTTGCACAACGGTATCATTTTGGCAATTCCCGGCCGGCGGCGACCGTCTTTTACCGATCCAATCTCAGTAAGGTCGCCAGCATAAGGGCTGCGCTCACGGGTGGCGGTCTTGCCGCCAGCGACGACCTTCAGCGTGATGTATTTGCGGAACAGCGAAACGCCTCATTCAGCATTTTCGTGCTCGAAGCCTCTGCGGTTATGGAGTATCACTTTCTCAACTGGCGCGATACCAAAAATTTTATACGTTACTCGCCGTATTTGTTTGGTGGGCTAGCCCTGTTTGGAATCTCGGGAAACGAATCGCGCACTGATCAGTATTCAAACGTGCAAGGTGCAATACCCTTTGGGGTTGGCATTAAATATATCGTGAATCCCAAGTGGTATGTGTCCCTCGAATTTGGTGCCCGAAAAACATTTTTTGATTACCTGGATGACGTTTCCCTGGGAGATCCCGACACCAAGGACTTCCAGTACGGCAACCCTTTTGACAACGACACCTATTATTTTCTGGGCTTTGGTATCACACGAACGTTTTACGATATCCCCTGCCCGACCAACCCATACCGTTAATAACCGGGCGGGCAGAAAGTGAATTTTCCCCTGGGCAGTCCAGTACCTACAGGTTTAACTTTTTTGGCTTAATTTTGCAGCCTTGTGGCCTCTTTTAAGGAACATATAGACTTCAATAATTTGCCCCGTCATGTCGCCGTTATCATGGACGGAAATGGACGTTGGGCCAAGAAGAAGGGCGCGATGCGCATTTTCGGCCACCGGAATGCGGTGCAGGCCGTGCGTGACGTCACAGAGTGCTGCGGAGAACTGGGTATCAAATACCTTACACTATACGCGTTTTCCACCGAGAACTGGAGCCGACCCAAGGAAGAGGTGCAAGGTCTGATGGAGCTGCTGGTAAACACGCTCAAACAGGAGATTGGGACACTCATGGAAAATCAGGTCAAACTGATCACCATCGGAGATACTTCCCATTTGCCGCCCGAATGCCAGAAGAATCTCCTGTGGGCTATTGATAAAACTAGTCACAACAGTGGTCTCACATTGATCCTGGCCCTTAGCTACAGCGGTCGGTGGGAAATTGTGCAGGCCATCAAGGCGATTGCCGAGGAGGTTACCAAAGGCCGCATTAAAGTTGATGACATAAATGAAGGCATGGTGCAGAACTATTTGCAGACTTCGGGCATCCCCGACCCGGAGCTCCTTATTCGCACCAGCGGAGAGTTACGAGTGAGCAACTTCCTGCTCTGGCAGATCGCCTATACGGAGCTTTTTATAACACCGACGCTCTGGCCCGATTTCCGAAAGGAGCACCTGTATGAGGCCATTTGGTCGTATCAACAGCGCGAACGGAGATTCGGAAAAACCAGTGAACAATTGAATGCGGTAAATTGATGAGGACATTTTTTGTTATTGCCCTGGTGGCCCTGGTCGCCGCTGACTCTCTTAGTCAAATTCGCCGCCGCGACCGTACGGGGCCAGAGGAGGTCACTGTCGACCGATCCATGAACTACGCCAACCCGGCTGAGTATACCATCGCAGGAATCGAGGTGACCGGCATCAATGTTCTCGACAAGAATGCAATGATCTCGATTTCCGGCCTCAAGGTTGGCGACAAGGTCAAGATTCCTGGTGACGATATCAGCGGAGCCATCCGAAAGATCTGGAGTTTCGGCCTTGTAGGCGATGTGACGATCGAGGTTTCCAAAATTGAAGGGTCGAATGTTTGGCTGACCATTGTGCTGGCAGAACGCTCAAGGTTAACCGCATACTATTTCACCGGAGTTAACCGGACGCAGGAATCAAGCCTGAAGGACGACATCGATCTTATTCGCGGCAGGATCGTGACGGATGCGATGATCCGAAGCACGGAGCTGGCCGTAAGAAAGTTTTTCGTGAAGAAGGGATACCTCAACGCCGAGGTCAAGATCTACCAGGAAAAGGACACGCTGGCGGCCGACGGGATTCGTCTTCGGATTGCGGTCAACCCTAAATCAAAAGTTAGGATCCATTCCATCACGTTCGATGGCAACGAAAATATTGATGACGCCAAACTGGAGCGTCGGCTGAAGAAGACAAAAGAACACCCGAGGTTCACGTTGCACCGGGCCGTTCTCAAAGGATTGTTGAATCCGGACTCGCATTTCGGCGAACCTAAACCTGTTGATTGGCGTGGAGTAAAGGCATTCCTGAACGAGAATGTCAAGCTCAACATATTTGCCGGATCCAAATTCATTCAGAGCGATTACGAAGACGATAAAGACCGGCTGGTCGCATTCTACAACTCAAAGGGGTATCGCGACGCGGAAATACTGGCCGACTCTGTCTATAAGCACGACGATCAAGCCATCAATATTCATTTCAAGCTCCACGAAGGCCCGAAATATTATTTCCGCAACATCTCCTGGACAGGAAATTACGTCTACACCGATAAGCAACTCAGCACGGTCCTTGGTATCCAAAAGGGCGATGTCTATGATAACGAACTTCTTCAACGAAAGCTGACCTTCAATCCGAAGGGTATGGACGTCAGCGGTCTCTACATGGACGATGGCTACCTTTTCTTCAATGTCAATCCCGTAGAAGTGGCTGTTGAAGGTGACTCAATAGATGTCGAAATGCGAGTGTTCGAAGGTGAGCAAGCAACGATTGATCAGGTTACCATAAGGGGTAACGACCGCACCAGTGATCACGTAATCCGCCGCGAACTTCTCACAATCCCCGGTCAGAAATTTAGTCGGACTGATGTGATCCGGACTCAACAAAGTCTCTCCCAACTTGGATACTTTGCTGCCGACAAGGTAAGTCCAAACTTGATGCCCAATCCCGCGAAGGGGACGGTCGATATTGAGTGGAGTGTTGAAGAACAGTCTAACGACCAAATTGAATTGTCTGGCGGATGGGGAGGTTTCTACGGGTTTGTCGGAACCTTGGGTTTGACCTTCAATAACTTTTCAATTCGGAATATACCTCATCTCAAGAAATGGAAGCCCCTTCCCGTTGGCGATGGTCAGCGGCTCCAGGTTCGTTTCCAGGCAAACGGCAGGCAATTCCAGAGTTATAGCTTCTCATTCACAGAACCCTGGTTGGGCGGCCGCCAACCGCATTCGTTCACTGTCAGCCTGAACAGTTCCGTAATGCGCAGCCTTTACGGCTTCACACAGCTGTCGGACGAAGATCCTATGCTTAAAGTGAACAGCGCCACCATCGGACTCGGTCGACGCCTGCAGTGGCCCGACAACTATTTCACTTTGATGAAC
>CAZIAG010000033.1:0-15328 GCA_964537375.1 uncultured Roseivirgaceae bacterium | reverse complement strand
TCTGTTCGGTATGCCACGCTATGTCGATGCGCGGTTGGGGGTGCAGCGTCGGGGAGGAAAAGCCGACGATTTCTACGATATCCGTATGGAGTACGAAGATCTATTGGTCATCCTCAAATCGAGTTATTTGGCAAAGGGCCCATTGCCGCGATATATGTTGCATGGTACACAGGGTTCTTTTGTAAAATGGGGAATTGATCCGCAGGAAGGAGACTTGAAAAACGGCAAAATGCCCGGTAGCGACGAATGGGGAAAGGAAGACAAGCAGTGGTGGGGGCGATTGAATAATCATACAGGCGATGCGGCATTCGAGACCATCCCAGGAGACTACATGAAGTTTTACGACAACGTCTATGCCGCGATACGGCATGGTGAGAACCTGGCCGTACTCCCTTCCCAGGCGAGAGACGTAATTCAGATAATCGAAGCATGCCAGGAAAGTCAGCGCAAAAGGCAGGCCGTACGGGTAGACGCGAACGTTTGACAAAGCGGATGTTAACGTTTCTTTTGGTTATATTGACACGTCATGTCCCGATTGTTTAATCTATTATTAATCGGCGTACTGCTCTCAGTGGCAACGCGCGTCCACGCACAACAGGCGATTTGGGAATCGCTGTTCAATGGAGATGATCTGAGCGGCTGGAAACAGCTCGGTGGCAAGGCGAATTTTTCCGTCGATAATGGAGAAATCGTAGGAACTCCAGTGATGAATGAACCGAACTCATTTCTGGTCACGGAACGCACCTACGAGGATTTTGTTCTTGAATTCGAATTCAGGCTGGATGGTGACATTAACTCCGGTGTCCAGTTTCGCAGCGAAAGTCGGCCATCGTACCGCGAAGGGCGTGTTCATGGATATCAAATGGAGATCGACCCGTCGACACGTGCCTGGACAGGAGGCATCTATGACGAAGCCCGCAGAGACTGGCTTTATCCGCTTGAATACAATCCTGCCGCTAAGTCAGCATATCGACGTGACTCCTGGAATCGTGCTCGAATTGAATGTATTGGAGATGTGATGCGAATCTGGGTTAACGGTATAGCTACTGCACATTTGGTGGACAACCTGACCGCTAAAGGGTTCATAGCGCTACAGGTGCATTCAATAGATAGGAAGGAAGACGAAAGTAAGCGGGTTCGCTGGCGGAACATCCGGATCCGCACGACCGACCTGGTGCCGTATCCCTGGGACAGCATTTTTGTAGTCAACCTGATACCGAACACAATCTCGGAACAGGAAAAGCGCAATGGTGTCAGGTTGTTGTGGGATGGGAAAACGACGAAGGGATGGCGCGGCGCATACAAGGACCAGTTTCCGGAAAAAGGCTGGATCATCAGCGATGGAACCTTGACCGTGCAGAAGTCGGGCGGAGCCGAATCGGCACATGGCGGTGATATCGTTACCGAAGAAGAGTTTTCGGCGTTTGATCTTCAATTTGAATTTAAGCTTACCGAAGGTGCCAACAGTGGCGTAAAGTATTTCGTCACAGAGAAAGAACACAATACCGGTTCTGCAATCGGACTTGAATATCAGATTCTGGACGACGAACGACACCCCGATGCCCGGGAGGGCGTGGTAGGCAACCGAACGTTGGCTTCTCTCTATGATTTGATTCCCTCATTAAAAATTTCACGAGGTCAACGTGCAATCGGATCGTGGAACGCGGGTCGTATCGTGGTCTATTCTGATAATCGTGTGGAGCATTGGCTCAACGGGTACAAGGTGGTGGAATATGTTCGGGGTTCACCGATTTACCAGGCACTCGTAGCCCGCAGCAAATACCAGGTGTGGGAAAATTTCGGAATGGCGGAGGCGGGGCACATTCTGCTGCAGGATCATGGGGATGAGGTTTCGTTCCGTAGTATAAAGATCAGAAAATTGAACTAAGACAATTCCCGCTATGAAGAACTCAAGACGAGACTTTCTCAAGAAATCCGCCATGGTGACATTGGGTGCCGGGGCATTAGCTTTTGATGCCCGAAGTTATACACGAATCCTCGGTGCCAACGATAGGGTCCGCGTGGGAGTGGTTGGATTCTCGGATCGTTTCAGGCATTCGCTGCTGCCGGCTTTTCTTCACCATAGCAAGGAGCTCAATTTTGACATCGTCGCCGTTTCGGATATATGGAAAGTACGCAGGGATGAAGGTCAGGCACACCTCGAACAACATCTTGCCCACAAGATAGCGGCTTTTCCGAACAACGAAGCCATGTACGATGCAAAGGAATGTGATGCCGTGATTATCAGTACGGCTGATTTCCAGCATGCGCGACACCTTATCGAGGCTGTCGAGGCCGGTTGCGATGCCTATGTGGAGAAGCCCTTCGCAGAAACCATGGAAGACAACAAGGCTGCGCTCGCGGCCGTACGAAAGACGGGCAAGGTTGTACAGGTCGGTTCCCAGCGCAGAAGCGGAGCCAATTATCACGCGGCCGCCGATTTTATCAAGAGCGGCAGGTTTGGCCCAATAACCATGGTAGAATTAACCTGGCATGTTAATCAGCCGGGCCGTTGGCGTCGTCCGGAGCTTGTTGCCCGGATGAAGGAAGAGGAGACTGATTGGAAGCGGTTTCTCATCAACAGGCCCGTCGAGCCATTCAGCGCTCGCAAGCACCTGGAGTATCGATTGTTCTGGCCTTACTCCTCCGGCCTTCCCGGACAATGGATGAGTCACCAGATTGACACGGTTCACTGGTTCACTGGGTTAACGCATCCCAGGAGTGTGGTCGCAAATGGCGGCGTCTATTTCTGGAAGGACGGTCGCGAGAACTGGGATACCCTCACTGCAGTGTTTGACTACGGACCTGAATTCGATCGATCGGAGGGGTTCCAGGTGATGTTCTCAGCCAGGATGCATAATGGTGTCGAGAATCCCAAGGAGATTTATTATTCCAATGGGGGTGAATTGAACCTTAACACCAACAAAGTCTCACCAAGAGGTGGATTGACTGAAGCGCATGCAGGGGTAATGCACATGGCACCTAACCTGCTTCCCGAATTAGACCTCGCCGATGTAAGCGTCAAGACCGTTGCAACGGCGAACACAGGGGGAGATGTGACGACGTCAAATCACATGCGCAATTGGATGGAATGTGTGAGGAACCGGGGTGAGACGAACGCACCTGCGGAAGCTGGCTATTCACATTCCATCGCATGTATTATGACAACGGCGGCATCTCGGATGGGGGGCAAGGCAACATTCGACATCGAAACGCAGGAAGTTATGGTCAACGGCGAAGTCTTTACGTATTGAGGCACTAACTTTAGAGACAATCAAATGTATATTAACTCAAATTACACTAACCTGAGAGATGAATGTATCGAAGCTTTTTGATATCAGCGGCAAAGTGGCCGTGGTTACAGGTGGGACCGGGGTGTTGGGAAGTGTAATGGCACATGGCCTTGCTGCTGCAGGTGCCAAAGTTGCTATCCTTGGCCGCAGGGCGGATGCGGGTGAAAAAATAGTAAATCAAATAAGATCAGACGGGTACGAGGCCATGTTCGTGCAAGGTGATGTACTCGATGCATCAAAATTGCAGAGCGCACGGGAGAAGATTCGACAGGCTTTTGGGAATATCGAGATACTGGTCAACGCCGCGGGGGGCAATCTTCCCGGGGCGATCGTCATGCCTGACCAAACGTTCTTTGATCTGGATATGGATGAGTTTCAAAAGGTTGTCGACCTTAACCTGAGGGGAACTGTCCTTCCGACGACGATATTTTGTGAAGATATGGGCAACACCCGATGCGGGGTTGTTATAAACATCGCCTCCATGGCTTCCTATCGTCCGATTACGCGGGTTGTTGGCTATGGCGCTGCAAAGGCCGGGATCGTAAACTTTACCGAATGGCTTGCTGTCGAAATGGCTAAGAAGTTCGGCGAGGGCGTCCGTGTTAATGGGATTGCTCCGGGCTTTTTCCTCACCGAACAAAACCGGGACCTTCTCACCAACCGCGACGGAACGTATACGCCGAGGGGGGAAGCGGCAATCAATAACACCCCTTTTGGTCGGTTGGGGACACCAGATGAATTGGTAGGAACACTAATCTGGTTATGCTCTGACGCTGCCAGGTTCGTAACCGGCGTGACAGTGCCGGTGGATGGCGGATTTAATGTATATTGCGGTGTCTGAAGCGAACCCTAAACTTTTGTCCATTATTTTGGGTTTTCAGACCGGCCTGCACCCTGTAATGCAGGATTCTTGATTTTTGAAACCCACGTTTCGCGCCTTTTTTAACATTTATTATCGACTTTGACCTTTCACGATTTTAATTTCGACACTCGCCTCCTGGATGGCCTGGATTCAATGGGCTTTGACAAGCCGACGCCGGTTCAGGAAAAGGCTATTCCACTTGTCCTTGAGAACCGGGATATGATCGCCTGCGCCCAAACAGGCACAGGAAAAACGGCGGCGTACGTTCTGCCGATCCTAAGCAAGATTATTCATTCCGAAAAGAGACACCTTAACACGCTGGTCATCGCACCGACGCGCGAACTGGCATTGCAAATTGATCAGCAGGTAGAGGGATTCGGGTATTTTCTTGGTGTTAGCTCAATTCCCATTTACGGGGGTAACGACGGAGCGACCTGGGACCAGCAACGCCGTGCGCTAGAGCAGGGTGCTGATATCGTCATCGCCACACCCGGGCGACTGATTGCGTTACTTGCAGCCGGCACAGTCGATTTCAGTCATTTGCAACACCTCGTGTTGGATGAGGCGGACCGAATGTTGGATATGGGGTTCTTTGATGATATCATCAAGATCATTAGCTACCTCCCTCGTGAACGACAGACACTGCTGTTTTCAGCAACCATGCCTCCAAAGATTCGCATGTTGGCCGAAAAAATCCTGAACAACCCTGCAGAAGTAAACATCGCCATTTCAAAACCCGCCGAAGGTATCGTCCAACAGGCGTACTTCGTCTACGACCACCAGAAGAGCAAACTGCTGAGGAAAATACTCTCCGAGATCGATTCACAAAGCGTTATCATCTTTTCGAACTCGAAGGACAATGTGAAACGACTCAGTTCGGAGCTTAGAAGATCCGGGCTGGATGTCCAGGCGTTTCACTCTGACCTCGATCAGGCAGAGCGTGAACAAATCCTAACCCAGTTTAGAAACAGGAAACTTAAGATTCTTATTGGGACGGATATTCTCTCAAGGGGGATTGACGTTGAGGGCATCGGACTCGTCGTGAATTACGACACGCCACATGACGCAGAGGATTACGTTCACCGCATTGGCCGAACAGCGCGCGCTGAACGAACGGGTGTCGCCGTCACGTTTGTCAACGAAAAAGATCAGCAGCGCTTTTTCCGCGCGGAAAAATTGATCGGACGCGAAATTCCACGACTGCCGCTTCCGCCGGAATTGGGCGAGGGGCCTGGCGTGGCCGAACGTTCCCGCAAGCCAAAGAAGAGACGGTTCTCACGGTCAAAAAGCAGAATGAACAGGGGAAGGCACTGACAATATTCCCGGGTTGGTCATCACCATGGACTGCTGAACCCCTGTGCACCTGAAGGTATGAACACTTCAAACACCAACGGGTCTCCGCTCGTGCAATATCTGGCGTTTTTCCTTCTCGTAACTTTCCTTCTTCGCCGCTTCGCGTTTCTTTTCTGATGCGACTTTCCAAAGATAAATTGCGACGCCCGTAAGCAGGTAAAACGCCGCTACGATAACGTGGCCCAACCATTCACTTTCAGTCCCTTCGTTGATGGCCCATGCTGCGGCGGTGCTTGCAAATATTAGGCAGAGCAATCCGGCAACACCCATTAAGGCAAACTTGATTGAATTGGAAACGAGCGCCTGCAGGTCGTCTTTGGCGACTTCTTTCATATGCTGGACCTCGCGTTCGGCATATCGAAAAGGTGCCAGTATTGTACCAGCCGCTTTGTAGAAGAATTCATTCATGGCTAAATTGTATACTTTTCTTCGATCACGGATACGTCTCCTTTCGACGGTATGGCCATACGTTTTTCGAGTGCCTTAAGTTTTTTCTTGGCCATCATTTGATCTACAATACGGTCGGCTTCGTCACGAATCTTTCTTCGCGTGATTTTTCCGGCCTCGGGCGCGATCAGGATACCGATCACCGTTCCCATGCCGATCCCGAGCAAGAACATCAGGCTGGTTTTCATTGCAATATTTTTTAGAATTTGCAGAAAGATTTGTACCACCACTTTTGACCGGCCGTTTCATTCGGGATGGGAAATATTTTCCCGATATCGGGCGCACGGTCAGAACGGATATCCGATGGCAATGTTGAAGACCAGGTTTTGCCTGCGCCATGTTCGGCTGCCGGGATCAATTTCGTTGAAGACCCATCGTTGCGACGGGGGGTAAAAAGGTTTACGCACGGGAAAGGCAAGATCGAAACGCAACACAAAAAAGGAAAAGTCGAGTCGTAAGCCGGCACCGGCACCAGCCGCGAGCTCGTCGAGGAAACGGTGCCGATCAAACCTGCTTCCTGGTCGTAGCGTATCCTCCCGCCACAGCCAGATGTTCCCGGCGTCAAAAAATACGGCTCCCTTCAATGCTTTAATAATGTCGAAACGATACTCAATACTCCCTTCAAGTTTTAGGTCACCTCGTTGGTCAAGAAACAGGATCTGGTGGTCGACGTTACGATCACTCAGGAAGTCGTAGGTTCCAGGACCGATCGATCGTGCCGGGAATGCCCGGATACTGTTTGATCCACCGACCGAGAACTGTCGTATATACGGCATGGTAACCGAGTTTCCATAGGCGTACCCAGAGCCGACGACGATCCGTGCGGCCAGTTTGTTGTGTTCATCCAGTTGATAATAATAACGGAAGTCTGCTTCGGCCCGCAGGTACTGCGCGTATGCGGCGCCGAAGATCGTCTCCGTCGAGTCGTCCTCCAGGTTTTGCTTAAATTGCCCGCCTCTGAGGACATGTACCAGATTGCCGGATGTCTCGATGGTTCCATTGAAGAAGTAGTCGTGACCTCGGGTTGGATCGGCGTTGTAGGTTTCAAGGCGAATTTGATCAACCTGGGTATTAACGGTATAGGCATAGCGAGCTCCGAGGATAAACTGGTTTTCAAGCGAACGTCGAAGGAATACGTTTCTTTCAACAAGTTCGTCAAACAGGGGAGAGGTCTTTCCCAGCCGCAGATAGGATATGTCTATGGGATAAAGTTCATGATTTTTCAGAGAGTTCTCCCGCCAATTGAAGCCGTACGCGAGATTGAAAGAATTGAGCCGAAAATATCCGATTCGTTGCTGCAGTCTGAACTTTAACCCGATATTGGTTGCAGGCAGGTATCTGCGCGATGTGTAGTTGATCTTTATCGGTGTAACGAATCGCGGAATTGACAACGTCGACTCGGCACCGAGCTCAAAGGCATTTAATGGTTTATCCAATCGGGAGCTGAATTGCACTTCGTAGCCGGTCGTGATGCGAATTTCGAAGCGTTCAGAACCTTTCAGAAAATTTCGATTTGTAAAGGTGATATTCAGACCTGGTCCGACGAAGTTGTTTGATTTTGAAGTGAGCTGAAATTCTCCCCGAATGGATTTTCGCAGGTGCGGCGTCAGGTAGATATATGCATCCAGTGTGGCTGAGTCCTTGTCCGCGTGCTGAAAGTTGATGTCTACAAATTTAAACGATCCCAGGTTCATCAAATGAGATAGCGTGTAGTCTTCATTGACACGTCGGTAAATGTCGCCAGGCCGGAGGTTGATGACATTAACGATCGTTTGAGGCCTGAAATATTCACCCTGTTCGAAATAGTTGTATCCGTAGATTCGAATGGGAGTGTCGGGCGCCTTGGTAGAATCTTCTGAGAGCGAATAGTTCGGGAAGACATTGACTGACCCAATTCGGTATATAGTCGTGGCTTGTGCTGGAACACCCTCTTCCAACAGCAGGGTGAGGTCGATCTTACGGTCGCCAACGGTTGTATCGGCCTCAAAGATGAGGTGGCGGTCGTCGAAATAGAAATAGCCCTGATTCTCAAGTTCTTTTTCTATTCGGCTTTGTTCTGCCTGTAAACGTTCCAGGCTGTAACGTTGTCCTTGACGTAGGTATGAGTTTATCTTAATTGAATCGATATCGACAAAAACGCGGGTGGGGACAGGATAGGAGATGTTTCGCAGACGGTAGGGCCGGGATATGCTGGCCGTGTAGGTAATGGACGCTTGCTTATCCTTGATTTCAATGCGGTGGTCCACGGACGCATCGAAGTATCCATTGTTGATGAGGTGTTGTTCAATTAGGTTCGCGGTGCGTTCGGCGTCGACGTCACTCAGGTAAACGGGCACCTGGCCGAGCTTTGTTCGCACAAAGGTCCTGAATTTCTTTTTCTCGGTGGCGGGACCGGCGACATAGTAGAACCAAAGACCGGGTCGCATGCCTAAGATTTTCGAGTTCGGTCGCGGCGATACATTTTGGTCCATAAGTCCGTCAATGGATCGCTTCGCCCGAACTCGCCCCCGCGGTTCTATTTTAAGTTCATAGTCAGTAAATAACACACGATCTTCAGGAACATACTTCATGGCCGTACAGCCCTGTAGTAGGAATAATATCAGGATCCCTGGCGCGAATCCTGCGTACCGGGTGTACATCACAAGAGACGACTTTGGAGGTTTACTGGCCGGCGGTCTTTGCATTAGATTTGAAGAGATCGCGGGTTCTGTTGTAATCCTTGATATAGATGACTCCGGCGCCGGTTTCAATCAATTCGCCGTCGACGAGATCATAGTCACTGTTTCGGAAGCCCTGAATTCGAATCCTTCCATCGTCGGTCAAAAGGTATTCCAGGGATAAATCTCCAATGTATTGCGAGGCGTCCCGGGTGCGTTGGTTACCTTCTATTCCGATATTTCCCGAGAGCTTGATAATCAGTCGATCGTCGAGCAATTTTTTGGACAGGCCTACTTGCAGCTCGGTTTGCCCTTGTGTTTCGCCGGCTTCGTACTGCTCGTATGATTGTACGTCGAATGTGAGTTCAACGCCTTTGACACTTTCGGAGAGCTGGTTGAGCTGATTTGTAAGTATTTTACTTACACTAGTCCGCGCTGTTCCTTCAAAACCGCTTCCGGCCTGATTTTCGAACGGGTCTTCAGAGATAAACCGTTTGAGGACGATGAGCGCGAAGACTTGTTTGTTCAGGTCCGACTCTCGTGTGTTGATATCCTGCAGCCGCGCATATACCGAACCTCCGAGCGCGTTTCGTTCGCTCATAGGCATGTCGAGGCGGAAATTTATCTCGGGCAAAAGCAACTGGCCGCCCAGATTCATGTATACGGTAAATGGCATGCGCCTTCGATAAGGACTAAGATCGGCATTGGTGCTTACCTGGTTGGCCATCAGTTCTACCGGGGCGGTGAACACTTCATACAGGGCCGTTATGTTCATTTCCGCGTTGAGGATGTCGCCGGTCCATGTCAGGGAACTGCCTTTATGGATTTCAAATTCGCGCTTTACAAACTTGTAGAAGGTGAAGTTGTAAGTGCCCCGGTCTATTTCGTATCGTCCTGCGAGTTTCATGTCTCCGGTTTGATCGATTTCAAGCGTGAGTGTTGCATCACCACTTACCGTGAGTTGATCTTCGGTAGTCGGATCAAGGATGATGGTGAAGGTTTCTTCGCCAGTGAGTTCCACCATGGCCGTTAGGTCTATGCCCCTAAATGTTGTCTTTACCGTATCACTCAACTCGGGCTGAATCTCTTTCGTGAACGGGTCTGCCTGAAAGCTTTTATCTACGAACCTGACAATGCCTTGTTGTTCGAGTACAGAGGCTTCTTCCTGGGGAACAATGTAGGTCAGGTGGTCTCCCTTTCTCAATCGTACTTTCATGTTTACAACCGGATTGACGAGTGTTCCCCTAATACGCGCCTCTGAGTTGAGATGAATCAGCCCGTAGAAAAGATCGTTGTCGTCTTCATCAGTGTTGAGTAGTTGAAAGTCTTCGGTAGTGAAATTTAATTGAAACTGGAAATCGGAGTAGTTGTCGGTTATGATCCGTCCATTGAGGGAGGCCTTGTTGTCGTTTGCATCGCGTAGCTCGAACTTATCGAATACAATGCCGCGTCTATCAAATCTAATGGTTTCATGGTCAACGCGAAACGTGGTTCGAAGGTAGTTTGATACAAATTCGGTGTTGACAAACGTAATTGCGCCGTCAATCTCCGGCGAATCAGGCGTCCCCATGATCCGGATTCTTGCCCTGACCAGGCCTTTTAGATCGGTTACTTGTTGCTGAAGGACTGGCTGGAGCAGCTCAAGATTGAAGCGATTTACTTCTGCCTGCAAAGCGATATTTTCATCGGGTGCGGTGTGATAGGTGCCATCTAATTTTATGTCGCTCTCCCGACCCACAAGAGAGAATTGAACGTCGTATCGTCCCTGTATGGCCTGCGCGACCTGCAGGCGGATATCACCCCACCGGTTTTGCATGATCGACAAAGTGTCGACGCGCAGGTCGGCGGTAAAAGTGGGGTTGGCTGTTGAGGTGTACAGATCGATTCTGCCGTTCAATTTCCCTTCGACAGGTGTTTCGCCGGTCACCATGCTGGTGAGGTCGCTGAGTTGCACACATTCAAAGATGAAAGAAAGAGGCGAGGATAGGAGTGAGTCCGACGAGATTGTTATTTGTTGGCGATTGTTGCGGAGGTCGAGGTTCTCGACGATTACTTTTTCTCTCCCAAGTCGGATGCGGTTGTTCGAGGGAACCGACCACGGTAAGTAGTTGAGGATTATCTGTTTCGGATCAAGTCGCAGGTGAAATTCGCTGTCGCGACTAACGAACGTTCCGCCTATGACGTATTTGTGATAATCCAGGGAGTCGCGTATGATGATGTTTGTTAGGATAGAGTCTCCGGCAACTGTCCCATTGAATTCGAACCCGTCTACAAGCAGGGAGTCCACAAGAATCTGGTCTACGAGAAGATTGTAGTTGAGTTCCGTCGAATCAGATGTGGATCTGAACCGAAAGCCGTCTATACCAATGTTGGTGTATTTCATCGCCGGTATTTCGAATTTCAGGTCAAGTCGTTTGTGCTTGCTGTTGAATTCTCCGGTGATGGTGCCGGGTGTAAAGTTTTCTAGTTCTGGAACGATTATGTCAGTGAGGAGTTCTGTCTTCTTCAGGTTCAGGTCGAACGTAAAATATTGCGGCCCCTCGTTGCTTTGTGCGACCGAGTCGTGCAACGAGTAGTATGTATGGAAATATTCACGGAGTACAGCCGGTATAGTGAATACGTTAATCGATCCAGCAAACCGTCCGTCCATTAGGTCGGAATCAATGCTTATTTCGGAACGCCCTTCCTGGTCGATGGAAACAAATAATAAGGAATCAACTGCGTATAGGTGATCACCGTTGAAAATGGCTACCTTTCGAACACCCACCATGCCGTTCAGCCGTCGCATATCTGCAGTGGACAAATCCAGCTCAAGGGTACCGCGAGCCCGCAATGGTCTTTCGGCGAGGTTCAAAGCTTGAAAGTTGACTTTTTGCAAATCGAGGGTCAACGCATAGTGGGGGATGTCTGTTTGAAAATTGAATTCAGCCTGGAGCGTGAAGTCAAGGTTTTCGTCATTTAGTGAGGCGGTAGCTCTTACCACGTTTTGCTGCAATTGCCCCGTCAAATACAGATCGTTGTAGTTGTAGCCTTTGTAGCGGAATGAAGCGACTTCTGCAGCAAGGTCAATGCTTTGACTATCCGGACGGACTTGTCTGCCTTTTAGGTGTACCTCTGCGTTCAGCAGCCCGTAGCTGACCGTATCCCTCAGTACGGCACCCAGGTTGAAGTCGTTGATGACTGCGTGCATAGAATAGCCCGGGTTATTGGCTGAGGAGTCAATGTTTATGTTGCCGTTTGCGACCACGTTGCCGTATGGGGTCGAAATAAATGTATTAAACCTTGCGTGGTCCGCCGATCCTTTCCAGCGGGCATTGACGTTGAGCCACGGTGGAATTGCGATTGAATCTGAGAGCACGGTATCGGGTACCAAGGTCCGAATATCAGTACTCGTTGTATAGAGTCGTTGGATGTTGAGGTCCAGGAAAGGTTGTTTTATTTCCAATATACCGGCGATAGTGCCGCTGGCTTGAAGGCGTGTGTCGGCCAGGGTTTGAAGATCAAGTTGGTGCAAATGGATTTCGTCGACAGAACCAGTTGCCATGCCCTGTAGGAAGATTTTTTGGGACGGATCCAATTTCAACGGTATGCTGTCGAACACATTCGGGCTAAAGAACAATAGGTCTTGTATTCCGAGGTGAGAGGTTAGAATCGAAATATTGAGTGCTGTCTTTCCAGGTCGTGCGCGTAAGGCGTCAAGGGATTCATACGTGGCCACCCCGGCGAATGATAGTTGGCTATGGCCGGTCTCCAGATAGAAGTTGTCGATGGTAGCGCTATCGTCGTTTATTTCGATCGCTCCCTTCATGGATTGGATAGCGAAGCCGCTTTTTTCGCGAAATGACACCGAGTCGAATTTCGCCTTAAAGGAAAGGCCGCGGGAATTTATGGCATTACAATCGATGTTGATGCCCGTTAGCCAGAGATGGTCGAAATCTACGCCGTCCTCGTCATGTATTTGGGTGTCGTCATAATATCGGACGGAATTGTCGCGTAATGTCAGTTTTTCTAAAGATATGTTCCAGGGTCGGTCTGACTCAAGACCGGTGTTGTTTGACTGGTCGGGAACAGTCGTGCTTGCACCGACGAGGCGATGGTATGAGGCTGTTGTTCTTGCGATCTCCATCAACTCAATGGCGACGAGTTTTTTGTCGAGGTTCATTTCCCGGGCATGGAATACCGCTGTCCCGATATCCGTTGCTATCTGCTGACCCGTGCCCAGGTCCTCGTAGTACAGCTTCAGGTTTGTAAGGTCAGCCTTCCTGAGGCGAAAATCAGGGGAAACAGCTGAGCTGTCCGTGTCCTGTTCGGATATATTTCCTTGAATAACACGGAGATTCGCTTCTGAGACATGCAGTACGTCTACGTAGAATGCTTGTTTTTCCAAATCAAATCGGTCTAGCTGGACCTCGACGGAACTGAGTTTAGCATTGACTGATGTTTTTGAAAGGCTATCTGCATACTGTGCGTCAATATTGTTAAGATGAAGTCGTCGGACAGTTATCGACCAAACCGCTGCTGAGGTGTCTGATTCAGGAGCTGCGTCTCCGGCAAATGCTTCCGGGATGTACGAGAAATTGAACGCCGAGTCGTTGGCCGCGCGTGTGATGCGCAGCGTTGTATTTTCCATGCTGATAGCATTGAGTTGAACTTCGTTGCGGAGGAACGCCCATAGGTCAGTATCAATTGATAGCGTGCCAACATAGGCGAGGGTGTCCCCCTGCTGATCCTCCAAATAGAATCCCTTGACGACGACCCGTTTGGGAAAACTAATATAGAAGGCTTCCAGCTCGACGTTGGTGCCGATGCGTTGCTCCAGGAATGCAGTTGCTTCTTGTGTTATTTTCTTTTGAACGAAAGGAATTTGGAGGATCGCGATGATCGACAATAGCGTAGCCGTGAGCGAGATAATGATCCACGCAAATATCCGGGCGACTTTTTTGACGATGTAGTTCCTACGACGCATGAAGGGCTGGAATTGGAATAGCCGGGCAAAAACTTATGCCGATTGCAGGGTCGATTTGTTTGGGAGTACTGTGGTAGTCACGACACTGAGTACAAAATTCCACACCGTGCCTTGTGAGCACTAGGTTTAATGCGATGGTTGAGTTGCGATGCGTTTCGGATGGCCAACACGAACGTCTGCTTTGCACAGTCGCTCACCGATGAACACCTGGACGAAATTGCTGACGCGGGCAGGCGAGCGCATGAGTGGCATATGAATAGTTTGAAGAATAGTTGTTCTGAGGATGGTGAATAGCTTACTGATCAGGTTGGCGGATATATATCGGTTTGTTGCCCGTGTGGTCAAACATTCTTTTACGCCACCATTCGAACTGAGGGAGATCTTGCGCCAGTGCTATCAGATGGGCAACAAGTCTGTCTTTCTTATTGGATTTACGGCGTTTATCGCCGGAATTGTCTTTACCCGTCAGTCGCGGCCGTCGCTTGCGTCTTTCGGTGCCGAGTCGTGGCTGCCTTCGCTCGTTTCCCAGGCGGTTGTTCGGGCTCTTGGGCCACTGATCACGGGGCTGATCTGCGCGGGTAAGCTTGGATCGAATATCGGTGCGGAGCTCGGTAGCATGCAGGTTTCAGAGCAAATCGATGCAATGGAGGTATCGGGCACGCGCCCTTTTTCTTACCTCGTGGTGTCGCGCGTTACAGCCACAACCTTGATGCTCCCGATACTCGTAATCTACGCTGACACCATTGCTCTCCTGGGTTCTTTCCTAACGGTGAACTTCATCAACAAGTCCAGCCTGGAATTGTATTTGTACGAGGTGGCGACCAACGTATCGTACCTCGACGTGTTCTCGTCTCTCATAAAGTCGGCATTCTTCGGGTTTGCTATCGGTGTTGTTGGCTGTTATGCTGGCTATCATTCGGGTAAGGGAACCACGGGGGTGGGAAAGGCGGCTAATGCTGCAGTGGTTATTTCGATGATCCTGATTTTTGTTATTGATCTCCTGAGTCTACAATTTATCAACTTGTTTCGGTGACTATGAACACATTTCAACCGACAATTCAAGGACAGGGAGTCCGCACGAAGGAAGGACAATCGGTTGTGGCCTCAATAAGAAGTCTATATAAGTCGTTTGGTGACCGCCAGGTGCTTAAGGATGTGAACCTTGACTTGTTCGAATCTGAGAACCTGGTTATCCTTGGGCGTTCTGGAACCGGGAAATCGGTTTTAATCAAATGTATGGTCGGGTTGATGAAACCGGATTCAGGAAGTATTCATGTCTTGGGAAAGGATGTCTTGAGTTTGAACCGACAGCAGCTGAACGAACTGCGGCTTCAGATTGGGTTTTCTTTTCAGGGGAGCGCGCTTTACGATTCGATGACAGTCAGGGAGAACCTCGAATTTCCGTTGAAGAGGAATTTTGGTATACACGACAAACAGAAGCTTGATGAACTGGTCAGGGCGGCTCTGGAAGATGTCGGACTTGGACATACAGTTGATTTGATGCCGGCCGAATTGTCTGGCGGAATGAAAAAGAGAGTTGGTGTTGCGCGGACCCTCATATTAAAACCGAAAATTATGTTGTACGACGAGCCGACGTCCGGCCTCGACCCGATGACCGCTATTGAGATTAACGAGCTAATCTTATCGGTCCGGGAGAAATATAACACAGCATCTATCATTATCACGCATGATATCAGCAGTGCGAAACATACTTCCGACAGGATTGTTGCAATGATAAACGGACATACCC
>CAZIAG010000032.1:311-15336 GCA_964537375.1 uncultured Roseivirgaceae bacterium | reverse complement strand
ACCAGCGACCTACTGATTACAAGTCAGTTGCTCTACCAGCTGAGCTAAGGAGGCATGCTTAGCTATAAAATATACTGCTCACTAAAGGGAGCTTCCCTCCCAACAATTTCAACCACCGCTTGCCGGATCGTCCTGGTAGCTATCGGGACAGCGACCTACTGATTACAATTTTCTACCAGCTCAGCCAAGGAGACGTTCTCCGGCTCATTCAGTACTCCGTAGGGGATCGAGCCCTTCTTAATGCGGAATCCAAATGAGGTGCAAAAATATACTAACCTCGCTATTCAGCAAATAATTCGTGAAAGTTTCCTGAAAAAACGGGCAGCCTGCGGTCCGGCGGTTACGCCTCCCTGAGCATTCTCAGCTGTTGCTTCAGTTGCTGGAGGTGGTCATTGGCTGTACGGATCTTGTCGTGGAATTCTTCCCGTACCTTATCGGCATTTTGTGACCTTCCGAAGAACTCGATGTTGTTTCTCCAGAGGGCAATATCGTTCTCCACCTTGGAAATCTTCTTCCGGATGATTTGCTCCTTCTGGTAGAGTTTACGATCCGCCATCGGGTCCCTCTTCAAATCACTGATCTGGCTCTCCAGTATCAGCCTGCTTTTATCGTCGTCGGATAGGCCCTCGATGGAGTTGACGAATTTCTGCACGGCTTCATGGAAGCGGCTCTTCACGGTGTTGATATCCTTTCTAGGAACAAAACCGACACTGCTGTAACGCTCCTGGAGGTCCTTCAGTAACTCTACCGTGCCGGACTTCTCGGCCGCGTGTTTCTCGAGTTCCTCAATGATCGCCATCTTCACGTTAAGGTTGTCAATCTGCTCCTGCTCAACCTTGCCCTGCTGTCCCCGACGCTGTGCGAAGAAATAGTCACACGCATCCTTGAACTCCTTGAACACCTTCTCCCGGAACTTTTCGGGCACCGGCCCCACATCTTTCCACTGCTGTTGCAGCAGTTTCAGCTCATTGGATGTCTTTTCCCAATCGGTGCTGTCTTTCAGAGACAACGCCTTCTTCACCAGTTCGTTCTTGGCAGCGAGATTTTTTTCACGCTCTTCGTCGAGCTTCTTAAAAAAGACATTCTTGTTGTTGAAAAACGTCTTGAAAGCCGACCAAAACTTACGATTGACCTCTTTCGCCTTTGCGCGCGGCAATCCACCAACGGCCTCCCAGCGCTTCTGCAGTTCCAGTATCTGTTTGGTTTTCTCGTTCCATTCCTTGATCCGGTCGCTTTGAAACGTAGCGAACGCCTGCGCTTCCTCACCAAGCTTCAGTTTCGCTTCCATATTTTCCTGCAAATCGGTCTGCAGTTTTTCCAAGTAGGCGTCGCGACGGGCGTACACGGCATCGGATGCAGCCTTGAATCGCTGCCATACCGCTTCCTTATCATCCTTTGGCACCGGACCGATGTGCTTGAACTCGTGGTGCAACTCGTTCAATTCCTTGATCGCGTCCTTGATAATCTCCACGTTCGCCAATTTCTCCGCGCGTGCACAGAGTTCCAGCTTTGCCTCCAGGTTCTTCTTGCGGTCGAGCTCCTTTAGTTCGAAGTAAATGCTCTGGTTATCATAATAGCGGTCGACGAGAGCGTGGTAGTTCGCCCAAAGCGTCTTCGCTTGTCCAGCGGGAACCGGGCCTATGGATTGCCATTCACTTTGTAGCGTTTTAAACGTTTCAAACTGATGATCGGAATCTGTGTCATCCATCATCTGTCGAAGTCGTTCGATGATGTCCTGCTTCCTGCGCAGGTTTTCGTTGCGTTCTTCTTCGCGCTCTCTGAGATACTGCGCTTTGCGGTCGCGGATGAGCTTTAGGTTGGCATCGAACGCAATATCAAGTTCGTCACCCTTGTACTCAAAGTCTTGTTCAGTCCCTCCTTCGCTTAAAAGTTTTTCAAGCGCGGCCGCCCGCTCCTTTTCCCGAATCTCATCGTAGACCGGCTTGACCTCACGCACAATCGCATCCACCTTTCGGAAGTTATCATCCTTTGCCAGTTCCCGGACGACGTCGACGAGCTGTGCTTTGCTGTAATTGCTGTAGTCTTCGTGACGGTGTTCTTCATCAAATTCATCGTTGATGTCGTCCCGTTCATTCAGATCGCTCTCCGACTCGAACGTATCCCTGACGGGAGCGCCGGAGAATCCGGGTTCCTGTTGCTGAACAGCCTCGGGCGCTTGTTTGTCTGCTTCCAATTTCATAATAGATGCCTCCTGCATTTCCTACCGCCGTATGCGAATTTACTAAAAATGCCTAATTCAGTCGCGGATCGACCGGGTATTTGGAATATACGGAAAACCTGCCTCCCATACTGTCGAGCGCCTTTCGCCACATCAACTGCGGTTCGGTATCAAACAGCAACTCATCCGTGACGTAATCGCAGACAATCCAGGAGTCTTGTTCCAATTCTGCATCAAGTTGTCCGGGACCCCAGCCGCTGTATCCGAGAAAGAAACGAATATCCGAAGAAGATATTTGTTTTGTATCGCACAGGAGAATGAGATTTTCGAAATCACCCCCCCAATAGACGTTATTCGCAATTTGCACAGCGTTGGTGACGGTACTGTGGCGATGAATGAAGTGCAATGTATCCTGTTGAACCGGGCCACCCACATAAACGGTGTTTTCGAAAGCAGGAATATCCTCCATGATTTCCTGCACTTTCAGAATAGACGGCTTGTTCAGCACAAATCCAAATGACCCCTCCTCGTTGTGTTCGCAAAGCAGCACCACCGTACGTTCAAAATTCGGATCGGGCAGAAATGGCTCCGAGATGAGGAGGCGTCCTTTTTCAGGTTTGATCTTGTTCCTGTATTTGAAAAACTCCATGGACACTGTCGTTGCTACGTCAGACCTTGCGATTACACACGAGTAAGATAAGGAGAATATTCGGGCTAGGTTTCAATCCATGAATAAAATACTTGCTCGTCACCTGTGCAAATCTTAATTCTTTGATAAATTTCGTGCCCACGCACCCGTCAAAAAATCAATCACAGAAACAGCAGCGCGCAACCGTATGCAGGACTTCAGACAATTACGCAAGGAATATTCACGGTCGAGCCTCGATATCTCCAATGTGCTGAATGACCCGATAAAGCAGTTCGAAAAGTGGTTCGATGAAGCCGTGAAGGCGGGCATCACCGAACCCAATGCCATGCATCTTGCGACAGTCGACGCTTCAGGTCAACCATCCTCTCGTATCGTCCTGCTCAAGGAGATCACAACGAACAAATTCGTTTTCTATACAAACTACCAGAGCAAAAAGGGCCGTGAACTGGAAAATAATCCCGCGTGTGCGCTCACATTCTTTTGGCCCGAGATCGAGCGACAGGTGCGCATAGAGGGAAGCGCCGAACGCATTGACACGGCGCAATCTGACTCATACTTTCAAAGTCGCCCCCGAAGTTCACAGGTTGGCGCCTGGGCCTCACCGCAGAGCGCTCCCATTGCAAACCGCCAAATCCTCGACGAGCGTGTCGCCCAGATCGAAACACGTTTCAAGGATCACAATCTTCTACCACGTCCACACCAATGGGGTGGCTACGCAGTCGATCCTTTCCTCATCGAGTTCTGGCAAGGACGCGCGTCCCGCCTTCACGACCGCCTACAGTTTACAAAAGTTGACGGGCAATGGCGTATAGATCGTTTGGCACCTTAATGGTGACACTTGCCCGAGACGCCTTCGGTCCCTGAAACTCCGGATTTCGCCGTAAACAGTCGTGAGAAAGCAAATAAGGAAGCCCATACGACAGCCATATCAGGGCAGAAATGAGCACCGCAGCCCTGCTTTTCCGTTCCGAAAACTACATCAAGTCGAATAAATCCCGAACGCCCGGGAAACGCCTCACTGTAAACCCTTCCCCGTGCTGCGCTCCAATAGCGTGCCCGAACTCGACGGCACGGGCTTCAAGCATTTTCAGAAAACCCGGCTTCGAGATATAGGTCTCCGGTTCCTGGCTGGTGGGATCGAAGAACTGACTCTTGAATGCACGTACCGCCTTCATCTTGGTTTCCCAAAACCCGGATACATCAACGATAAAGTCCGGCTCAACAAAAAGGCTTTGTATGTAGTGATAAACAACGGAGGGTCTCCACGCATCCTGTCGGGCGCCGTGTTCATCGGTCGTCTCAATCTTCGTAAGTCCCGAAAGAAAAGTGGCATCGTAGGCAAGGGAAGCCCCTCGGCCATGATCAATATGGCGGTCGTAAACGGCATTGGCCAGGACGATGTCGGGCCGATACTTACGGATCACGCGCACGATTCCCAACTGATGTGCCTGATCATTCTTGAAAAAGCCGTCGGCCATTCCAAGATTTTCCCGAACGGAAACCCCGAGGATCTTCGCCGATTCAGCGGCCTCCTGGGCGCGCAGCTCGGGTGTGCCACGTGTGCCGAGCTCGCCCCGGGTCAGGTCCAGGATCCCGACCTTTTTACCTGTAGCGACGTGCCTGGCGATCGTGCCGCCGCATCCCAATTCAGCATCATCGGGATGAGAGGCTATGACGAGTATGTCGAGTTTCATGGGCGATTATAGGCGTAGACCTCAGGAGCCAATGCATTAACGACTAACGTCCGAAACATCTGCACTGCTTGCAGCAAGGTCCATTTCCTTTGCGACGAGAAACTTCTCCGCGTCGAGCGCGCCCATACAACCGGTGCCCGCTGCGGTCACCGCCTGCCGGTACACTTTGTCGGCAGCATCACCTACGGCAAAGACACCTGGAATATTGGTGCGTGTGGAACCGGGTTGCACTTTAATGTAACCGGTTTCATCCATTTCGAGATAGTCCTTGAAGATATCCGTGTTGGGTTTGTGCCCGATTGCGAGAAAGAATCCCTGAACGGGGATCACATGCTTTTCTCCGGTTTTGTTGTTTCTCACCCTCACACCCGTAACGCCTGAATCATCGCCGAGTATTTCGTCTGTCTCCGTGTTCCAGTGGATCTCTATGTTTGGTGTATTTAGGACACGTTGTTGCATGATCCTGGATGCCCGCATCTCGTCGCGACGCACCAGGAGGTGTACTTTTGTGCAAAGCTTTGCCAGGTACGTCGACTCCTCCGCCGCGGAATCACCGGCGCCCACCACGGCAACCTCCTTCCCCCGGTAGAAATATCCGTCGCACACAGCACAGGCTGAGACACCGCGGTTGTTGTACGTCTCCTCAGAGGGGATTCCCAGGTATTTTGCCGAAGCTCCAGTCGCAATGATTACTGCCTCTGCTGTGATTTCTTCTTTTCCATCAATAATGAGCTTATGCGGATACCCGGAGAAGTCGACAGCGGTGACAAGGCCGTATCGGACCTGGGTGCCAAAGCGCTCTGCCTGTTTCTGGAGGTCGATCATCATTTGCGGACCATTTACACCGTCGACATATCCGGGGAAGTTTTCTACGTCATTGGTGGTCGTTAATTGGCCGCCGGGCGTTCCACCGGTATACAAAACAGGGTTCAATCCGGCGCGTGCCGCATAAATGGCGGCGGTGTAACCCGCAGGACCGGAACCGATAATGAGCACTTTGACCTTTTCGTTGTTCATTCGCGTTGGGCGTTTTATTAACGGAAAAACAAAGGGCCTCCAAGAGACCCTTCCTTATACAATACAAAAATCAACATTCTTAACCGAGGTACGGCTTTAAAGCCTTGCTTCTGGAGGTATGGCGCAACCTTCTGATCGCCTTTTCCTTAATCTGACGAACACGCTCCCGGGTCAAATTGAACTTCTCCCCGATTTCCTCGAGGGTCATGGAGTGTTCGCCATTAAGGCCGAAATATAGCGTAATAACGTCGGCCTCGCGTTGGGTAAGTGTTGACAGCGCACGCTGTACTTCCCTTCGCAACGAGTCATTCATAAGGCCCGAGTCTGGGGTTTCCTCGCTATCGTTCTCGAGCACGTCCAGGAGACTATTTTCTTCTCCCTGCACAAAGGGTGCATCCATCGAAACGTGGCGTCCTGAAATTTTCATGGTGTCTACCACTTCCGCCGTGGTGACATCCAGTACCTCAGCAAGTTCCTCCGGTGAAGGCTCGCGTTCATACTTCTGTTCGAGTTCGGAAAAGGTTTTGGATATTTTGTTCAAAGAACCCACGCGGTTCAGCGGCAACCGTACGATCCTGGATTGTTCAGCCAAAGCCTGAAGGATAGATTGACGGATCCACCACACGGCGTAGGAGATGAACTTGAAACCACGGGTTTCATCAAAACGCTGGGCTGCTTTGATGAGGCCGAGATTTCCTTCATTGATCAGATCTCCGAGAGACAGCCCCTGGTTCTGATACTGCTTGGCCACCGACACCACGAAGCGGAGGTTGGCCTTCGTCAGTTTCTCCAGTGCAATCTGATCCCCCTCTTTGATCCTTTTCGCTAACTCCACTTCTTCGTCCGGGGTAAGCAGGTCGACCTTTCCAATCTCCTGGAGGTACTTATCCAGCGACTGGCTTTCGCGATTCGTAATCTGCTTACTGATTTTAAGCTGTCTCATCTAGTCGTTTAATCCGTTTATTTCAACAATATAACGTCAAAAGTTAGTTCCTGTCAATCAGTGGTTCAACGTTTATTGGGTAGGCGTGGTTTCCTTTTTCGGAGGTCTGGGCAAAAGAACCTTTCTTGACAAGCGGAATTTTCCGGTCTTTTTATCAATATCGATTAGCTTTACCCTGATCTCTTCACCAACTTCGAGGACGCCTTCCATGTTCTCGAGCCGTTCCCATTTGATCTCGGAAATATGGAGCAAGCCATCTTTGCCCGGCATAAACTCGATGAAGGCGCCGAAGGGCATGATTGACTTCACTTTTCCGTCATAAACCTGACCCACTTCAGGGATAGCGACAATGGCCTTGATACGGCGCAACGCTCCCTCCATAGCTTCCTGGTTGGTCGCGAAAATGTTGACCACCCCTTTGTTATCGACCTCGTCAATAACAACAGTGGCACCCGTTGTGTTCTGAATATCCTGAACAATCTTCCCTCCTGGGCCGATAACGGCGCCAATCATATCGCGCTCGATGTAAAGCGTGTGCGCGCGAGGAGCGTGCGGCTTATAATCAGGACGCGGCTGGCTGATCACCTTATTCATTTCATTCAAAATATAAAGGCGGCCCTGTCGTGCCTGCTCCAGCGCTTCCTTCAGGAGCTCGTAGGTCAATCCTTCCACCTTGAGGTCCATCTGACAAGCCGTAATGCCTTTCTCGGTTCCTGTCACCTTAAAGTCCATATCGCCAAGGTGATCCTCATCGCCCAAAATATCCGACAGGATAGCGTACCGACCAGTGCTTGCATCCGAGATCATGCCCATGGCAATACCGGAAACAGCCGCCTTAACCGGCACACCGGCATCCATAAGAGCAAGCGACCCGGCACAAACCGTCGCCATTGACGACGAACCGTTGGATTCAAGGATATCGGAAACAACCCGGATCGTATAAGGATTCTCTTCGTCTTTGGGGAGCACCTGCTTCAGAGCGCGCATGGCTAGATTACCATGTCCCACTTCACGGCGTCCGGGGCCGCGATTGGGCTTTACTTCGCCGGTCGAAAAACCAGGGAAATTGTAATGAAGAATAAACTTATTGGAGCCATCGATCATCGCTCCATCGATCATCTGCTCGTCCAGTTTGGTACCAAGCGTAACGGTTGTGAGCGATTGTGTTTCTCCGCGGGTAAAGACGGCAGAGCCGTGCGGTGAGGGGAGGTAATCGACCTCACACCAGATGGGCCGGATCTCATTCGTCTTTCGGCCGTCGAGGCGGTATCCTTCGTTCAGGACAAGGTCGCGCGAGGCCTTCTTCTGGATATCGTGGTAATAACGCTTAACGAGGTCGGGGTTGATCGCGGTGTCTTCAGGCAACGACTCGAGATACTCATCCAGGATTTTGGCAAAACCCTCTGACCGTTCCTTCTTGTTCACCGTCTTGCTCGCCGCATGCTTGTAGGCCTTGTCGTAGAAGAGTTTCCAGAGCTCTTCCTTCAACGATTCGTCGTGCTGCTCGTGGCTATACGTCCTCTTCTCGGTCGCGCCGGCCTCTTTGGCAAATTCGATCTGCGCCTGGCACTGAACTTTGATTGCTTCATGAGCGGCCTTCAGCGCTTCAAGCATTTCATCTTCGCTCACTTCCTTCATCTCGCCTTCAACCATCAGGATGTTGTCGAGCGAAGCAGCCACGATCAGGTCGATGTCGGCGCGTTCCTTTTGCTTCAGCGTAGGGTTGATAATGATTTGACCATCGACGCGGGCGACACGTACTTCGGAAATCGGACCGTTGAACGGAATATCAGAAACCGACAACGCCGCAGACGCCGCAAAAGCAGCGAGGGCATCCGGCAGTGAATCGTGGTCACCTGAAATCAGGTAGATCATCACTTGAGTTTCTGCATGATAGTCATCCGGGAAAAGCGGCCGGATAGCGCGATCCACCAGACGGCTAATAAGTACTTCGTAATCTGAGAGTTTGCTTTCGCGTTTCAGAAAGCCCCCGGGGATTTTCCCTGTTGCTGCAAATTTCTCCTGGTAATCCACCGATAGAGGAAGAAAATCCACCCCTTCAACAGCTTTCTGGGCGGACACTACCGTGGCTAGAAGCATTGTATTGCCCATTCGCAAGACAACGGAGCCATCGGCTTGCCTTGCCAGCCGACCGGTCTCAATAGTGATCTCGCGGCCGTCGGGCAGCTTGCATGATTTTTTGATAACGTTTGGTTTCATATAAAGACAATGTGGGAGGAAGGCGTCAATGGACTTCGACCCGAATAAAAAATGTAAAAAGGGAACCCTTCTTTTGGTTCCCTGAAAAAGCTTATTTTCTTAAATCCAAATCCGCGAGTACAGCCCTGTAACGGTCGATGTTGGTCTTTTGGAGGTAATTAAGCAGTTTTCTGCGCTTACCTACCAGCTTCATGAGTCCTTGTTGGGTGGCAAAGTCTTTTCTATTGCTCTTTAGGTGTTCGGTTAAGTGGTTGATTCTGTGCGTGAACAGCGCGATCTGGGACTCGGGGGAGCCAGTGTCCTCAGCCTTTTTTGTAAAAGAATGCTTGCTAAACAGATCCTTCTTGATTTCCGTTGTCAGATACATCGCAAAATGGTTATTCCCTTAATTTAAGGGGCAAAGGTACGAAAACAAGTTCAAAAAAAGCAAATCCTAGGAAAAGGCGTTGGCTGCCCGCCCGCGTCGCCTTTGCATCCAGCGCTTGACCTTATCAAATACGACACGGTAAAAGTCGGCCTCGAATAGCCGGGCATCGGCACGAGCCTGGCGGAGAAACACCAGCCCTATCAGGAACAAAATAATGTCCGCTGCCCACACCCCAATCCAGGCATCGACCATCTCCTGCTTGGCGAACTTCTCGCCTTGCATGGTGATCACATAATAAATGATAAAAAAAAAGATCGATACAAGGAACGGAACCCCAAGTCCTCCTCGTTTGATGATCGCACCCAGGGGTGCACCAATCAAAAACATCGCGATACAGGCCATAGAACTGGCGACGATCTTGTGCCATTGAACCTTGAAGACAGCAAGTTCCTTGGTATAGCTATCCACCGCGCCGATGCCATTGTCGATCTGGCTTTTGACCTGCCGGGCGTTGTTCGCCGCCCCGTCAATCACGTCGCGTCGCGGCTCCATATTGAATACGGAATCGATCGCACGCTGAGTGTCCTCCTTCGTTATCGATCTCTTGCGCGAAGCGTCCTTCCGTGGTGTCGTTTTCTTCGTGTCGGATTTTTTCGCCGGCTTTTCTTGTGGCGTCTGTTTTTGACGCATCGCCACCCGAATGAACTGGCTTTCTTCCCTCTTTTCCCCCTGCTTTTCGATCTTCTTGTCAGGCGCCTGCCTGTTCTCCTTCTCCATACGCCTCAAGAGATTGATGGAATCGCGACGTAATTTGTATTCGTAAACCTCCTTCGGCATAGCCAGAGAGTCGCCCCGAAAATAATAACGAAAGAATGTTGGCGTCACGAGATGATAATTCAACCGCTGCTGCAATACCTGTGACTCCAACGAGTCGATGTCGCCGTTCAACTCCGCAAGGTTCCTCATGATACGATTTCCCTCGAACCATTTTTTGTCGGTCCGGGTCAATTGATATGAGGAAAGATCGAATACCACTTCACTCCTGGTAAAACGACTTCGGGTAAGGCTTTCGTTTGAGGATGAACGCTTCCCGCCCATCATTTCGCGTTCGCGACTGAAATCCTCTGTATAATTATATCCATTGAAAAGCTCAAACTTCAGGTACCGCTCGTTGAGGATCGTTGTCATTCGGCCTGAATCAGCGATAATCACATCCTTATTCCCGCTGTTGCGCGAATGATCATAAACGATAATGTCCTTCAGCGCCGCGTCGTCCTCGGGAAATTTCTTATCAACCTTGATACTGACATCCGGGATACCATAGTAAAACGCCCCCTCTCTCAATTCCAGCGCTGGCTTCTTCTGCTTGATGTCATAAAGAAGACTATACGCCTCGAGCGCTGCTTCCGGGACGAGGTAATTGTTGGCATAAAAGGCAACGCCCGTGAGCAATAATACAAAGACGAATATCGGCCGAAGGGCGCGAAGCAATGAAATACCGGCTCCCTTAATTGCCGTCAGTTCGAAATGTTCACCCAAATTTCCAAACGCGATGAGCGAAGAAAGCAACACAGCGAGCGGAAGGGCAACAGGTGTCATAAAAACGGCGAAGTGAAACAGCAATTGCCCGATCACGTCCCAGGTAAGGCCCTTTCCAATGATGTCGTCGAAGTATTTGAGCATGTGCTGCATCAGGAGGATAAAGACCACAACCAGGAAGGTGAGGATAAAAGGCCCGATGAATGAACCAAGGACGAGTTTGTCGAGTTTTTTCATGCCCGCGAGGCGATATTCAAAGGGCAAAGTTAAGCAAAAACGAGACCAATTGACGTAGAATGGGCTTCCATGTTTTGCCAACGACTAGCGTGACACGTTATCCACCAACCGTCTTTCGGAGGTTGTCGATCAGGGAGTTCCAGAGATCCTCCATTTCCTTAACGTCATCGAACTCGGAGTAGTCGGTTACCTTCAGGAAAACGGATTGAGTAAGCTCGTTGAATTCGAGGCGTAATTCAAAGTATGAAGGGTCCCGATCCTCGCCGTTCTCGGACAGGAATTCAAAACGAGCGAAATGGTTGGTCCGGTGGGCAACCTGTTTAGCCTGATGTTCCTCATTATCCCAAAAAAATGTGTAGACCTTGCTTTGGTTATTGATCCTCACATCATCGGCAAACCACTCAGCAAGACCACTGGCGGTCTGAATGTAGGGATACAGCATCTTAATAGAAGCGTGCACTTCATAGTCTGCTGTAAACAGTTTCTTTTTAGCCATCTGTGCGGTCGCCATAGCAAATGATGTGCGATGAATTTATGGCATTTTCTTCATTATGACAAAACAATATTTTAAGGAAAAGCGGAAAAGTCAAATCGCCAGGACAAAACCACCGGCCAATTGTTGGGGAGGCGGTTTAATGCGCAAATGAACCCTGTGAAAATTCAGGACATCTTACTATGTTTGCGCTCCAAATTATTTGTGGGTGCTAAACCCACGTGATTTTCTTGGCGCGGTAGCTCAGTTGGTGAGAGCGCAGGATTCATAACCCTGAGGTCGGGGGTTCAACTCCCCCCCGCGCTACCAATCCCACCTCGTTTTTACCTGTCGGTTATCGATCCCCTCGCGTTCGGTCTAGTGACTGCTTCGGCTTATTTGACCAAATTTTGTAACCACCAAGTGCTTGCGTGGATTGGCGCTGCCTTGGAAATTTGTCGGAAGCAAGGCCGCCTTCATCTTAATACGCTCTCGATCAACTACATAATTTTGTGAGGTTGCACGTTACACCGCTTATTCTATTTTTGCCTCCCCTATTTTTTGTATGGAACAACAGGAAAACTTATCGCGCTGGACGGAACAGATCGCGCGGGAACTCTCCCTTCAATTAAAAAATGTAAACGCCGTGGCCACCTTGCTGACAGAAGGTGCGACCATTCCATTCATTTCGCGCTACCGAAAGGAAATGACCGGCAGTATGGATGAAGTCACCATTGCTGCTGTTCGTGATCGCCTCGAACAGTTACGGGAGTTGGATAAGAGACGCGAGACCGTCATGTCGACAATTGAAAAGCAAGGCAAGCTCACGCCCGAGCTTATCCAGTCCATCGTCGGTGCGTCCACGCTTGCTGAGTTGGAAGATATCTACCTGCCCTTCAAACCAAAGCGCAAGACACGCGCCTCCGTTGCGCGCGAAAAAGGCCTGGAGCCTTTGGCGGAGAAGCTCTTCGCCCAGGAAGTCGCGAATCCGGAACAAGAAGCCCTCGCCTTTGTTGATTCCGGAAAGGACGTGAATGAAGTGGTCGAGGCTCTTGAAGGAGCACGCGATATCATCGCCGAATGGATCAGCGAACATCCTGAAACCCGGAAAAAGATTCGGGACCTCTTCTGGAAGGAAGGCGTAATTGAATCGCGGGTATTAAAAGGTAAAGAATCAGAAGGCCAGAAGTACAAAGACTATTTCGAATGGTCGGAACCCATATCCCGGACGCCATCGCACAGGCTACTGGCCCTTCGTCGGGGGGAAAAGGAAGGCGTGCTGGCGCTTGACATCTTTCCACCCGAGGAAAATGCCGTTGCCCTTATCGAAAGACAATTCATCAAAGCCGACAATGCAGCTGCCGAGCAGGTACGAATGGCGATAAGGGACGCCTATAAGCGACTGCTGCGTCCGTCATTGGAAACGGAGATCAGGATGGAGAGCAAAATGAAGGCCGACGAAGAAGCCATCCGGGTTTTTGCTTCCAATCTTCGTGAATTGCTTCTCGCAGCGCCCCTTGGGCAGAAGAACGTCCTCGCGCTCGACCCCGGGTTCCGCACAGGCTGCAAACTCGTATGCCTTGACCGTCAGGGCAAGTTGCTGCATCACGAAACAATCTTCCCGAATGATCCACAACGTGAAACGGCAAAATCGGCAGCCATCGTCAAGGCGTTGGTTGAAAAATTTGATATAGAAGCAATCTCCATCGGCAACGGTACCGCAAGCCGCGAAACGGAGACATTTGTCAAATCCATCGGCCTGGACAACAAAGTCATTATCGTGATGGTCAACGAGAGCGGTGCCTCCGTATATTCTGCGTCGGAAGTGGCACGCGATGAGTTTCCTGATAAAGATGTCACCGTGCGAGGCGCAGTATCAATCGGTCGCCGCCTCATGGACCCCCTGGCTGAATTGGTGAAAATCGATCCAAAGTCGATCGGAGTCGGACAATACCAGCATGATGTAGACCAAACCAAACTAAAACAAGGACTCGATGACGTCGTGCTTAGCTGCGTGAACTCCGTAGGCGTCGAAGTCAATACCGCCAGTCGTGAACTTCTCTCCTACGTTTCGGGTCTAAGCGCTGCCCTCGCCCGCAACATCGTCGAATTCCGCAATCAGAATGGCCCATTCAAGGATCGCGAATCCCTTATGAAAGTACCGAGACTGGGTGAGAAAGTATTTGAGCAGGCGGCGGGGTTTCTTCGTATTTCCAATGCGGAGAATCCGCTCGACGCAAGTGCCGTGCACCCGGAAAGCTACCCGATCGTGAACCAGATGGCCGCCGACCTCGGCTGTTCGGTGAGCGATCTCATGACCAGTGCCGAACTGCGAAAAAAACTTGACCTGAACAAATACGTTACCGACAAAATCGGCCTCCCAACGCTTACCGATATCCTGAACGAGCTTGAAAAACCGGGCCGCGACCCGCGAAGTACTTTCGAGATCTTCAGCTTTACCGAGGGCGTGAACACGATCAACGATTTGAAGGTTGGCATGAAGTTACCGGGCATCGTCACCAACGTGACCAACTTTGGCGCGTTCGTCGACATTGGCGTACACCAGGATGGCCTCGTTCATATTAGCCACCTCTCCGATAATTTCGTTAAGGATCCGAAAGAAGTCGTAACGGTTCAGCAAAAAGTCCAGGTCACCGTGGTCGAAGTGGACGTTGCCCGTAAACGAATCGGCCTTTCAATGAAGAGTGATCCTTTTGCTCAACCGGGAGAACAACCTCAAAGGAAGGGTAAACCGTCCAGAAAGCCGCATCGCGAAAAAGAAATGAGTATGGAAGAGAAGCTGGCGCTCTTGGTCAACAAGTTCAAGAAGGCTTGACCAGATTTTCCGCACGAGGCGTGAAAAGTCTCCCACCCGACCCGGTTGAAACTTCGAGACGTGTCGACTGGCAAATGGGGAATCCGGATCTTCTCATGCAACCTGGTTCTCAGGGATTAATATTTATTAATATTGCTGAACGTTAAAGGAATTCTGCCAAACCTGTAAGCCGATGTTTCCCAACCACAACCCGACAGAGACGCGCGCATGGCGCAAACTGGAAATGATATTTCTCACCATGCAGGCAACGCACATGCGTGAACTGTTTGAAGAAGACCCGGACCGGTTCAACAAGTTTAGTCTCCAACATGAAGATATCCTCGTAGACTACTCAAAAAACCTGGTCAACGAGGAAACAATGAACACGTTGATTGAACTCGCGAACGAATGCGAACTCAGCGATGCGATCAGTGCGATGTTCCGGGGCGAAAGGATCAACAGAACGGAAGATAGGTCTGTACTGCATATCGCGTTGCGAAACCGGTCCAACACTCCTATCCTTGTGGATGGCAACGATGTAATGCCGGAAGTAAACCGCGTACTGCAACAGATGAAGGACTTTTCCACTCGGTTGTTGTCGGGGGATTGGAAGGGATACACCGGTAAACGCATAACGGATGTGGTCAATATCGGGATTGGTGGCTCCGACCTCGGTCCGTATATGGTCACCGAGGCGCTTCGGCCGTATTGGAAAACGATCACACCACATTTCGTCTCCAACGTCGATGGCACGCATCTCGCCGAGACCATAAAGAAGCTCGATCCCGAGACCACGCTGTTCATCATCGCGTCAAAGACCTTCACCACCCAGGAGACCATGACCAATGCGTTTTCCGCGCGTGAATGGTTTTTGGAAAAGACATCCGGCAAGG